>DASZVW010000611.1:0-3097 GCA_035546895.1 Polyangia bacterium | reverse complement strand
AGGCGGCGACGCCGGTCCCCGTGCCGATCGGCCATGACCCGACCGGCAACGCGATCTTCGCCTTCGTCGTCGGCCTGATGCTGGCGGTCGGCGGCGCCTACGGACTCGAGTTCCTGAACCGCCGGCTCAACCGGATCGAGGACGTCGAAGAGGTCTACGACCTGCCGATCCTGACCGAGATCCCGCAGGTCCCGAGCCCGGCCCCCCACGCCCCACACGGGGTGACGATGGCGCGGACCCTGCACGGCCCCTTCCACCGCCTGCAGACCAACCTCGAGATGCAGGCCCGCGAGCGGCCGCTGCGGACGATCGTCGTCGCCAGCGCCGCGCCGGGCGAGGGCAAGTCGATCGTCGCCCGCAACCTCGCCCTCGCCTACAGCGAAGCGGGCCGGCGGGTGGCGGTGCTCGACGCCGACCTGCGCAAGGCGAGCATGGGCGGCCTGCTCGCCGCGCACGAGGGCCTCGGCCTCTCCGACATCCTCTCCGGGCGGGCCAGCTTCGGCGACGCGGTCCAGGAAGTCGCCGTCGAGCTCGGCTCCAACGGCAACGGCAACGGCGCCGGGCCCGGCGCCCCGACCGGCGGGCCGCACCTCGGCGGCGAGCTGGCGATGGTCCCGGCCGGCCGGCACCAGGGCAACCTGGCGATGGCGCTGAGCTCGGAGGAGATGCGCCGGACGCTCGACTCGGCGGCCGCGACCTACGGCACCGTGATCCTCGACTCGCCGCCGCTCCTCGCCGTCGCCGATGGCCTGCCCCTGCTCTCGGAAGCCGATGCCGTGGTGCTGGTGACCCGGATGGGCGTCAGCACCCGCGACTCCGCCCGGCGCCTCCTCAAGGAGCTCCGCCGCGTGCCCGACGTCTTCATCGCCGGGATCGTCGTGAACGGGATCTCGCCCCGCCTCTACCGGGCCCGGTCCTATGGCTACTACTACTCCTGAGGCCTTCGGCGCCGGCCTGCGGGCGCGCGCCGCGACGCCGCTCGGCAACCTCGCCACCGCCGCGGTGCTCGCCGCGCTCGGCCTCGCGGTGACCGCCCGGCTGCCGACCCCGACGCCGGTCTCGATCGTCGCCGTCGTCGGCATCCTCGCGGCGACGATCTGGATGCTCTGCAGCGAACGGTACGAGTGGACGCTGGTCGTGCTGATGCTCTACCTCGGCCTCGCCGACGGCGTGCTGAAGCTGGTCACCGACTCGCAGCCGGTCACCCTGGTCCGCGACCTCCTCTTCTACGCGATCGTCGTCGGGGCGATGGTGCGGATGATCGTCCGCCGCCGGCCGCTCGTCCTGCCGCCGCTCAGCGGCTGGGTGATCGCCTGGGTGATCGTCGTCCTCGTCCAGATCGCCAACCCGCACGACGGCACCCTCCTCCACTCGGTCGCCTCGGTCCGGCCGCACGCCGAGTGGGTGCCGCTCTTCTTCCTCGGCTTCTTCGTCATGCGCAGCAGGAAGCGGCTGCGCGGGTTCCTCCTCCTGCTGCTGGTGATCGCCGCCGCGAACGGCATCGTCGGCCTGATCCAGCTGAACCTCACGCCAGACCAGCTCTCCTCCTGGGGACCCGGCTACGCGAAGGCGATCGGCGGCGAAGCCTCGGTCTCCCAGCGGATCTTCATCGACGAAGAAGGCGAAGAAAAGAACCGGCCGTTCGGCCTCGGCTCCGACATGGGGTTCGGCGGCGCCGTCGGGGTGCTGGCCGTCCCCGCCCTGCTCGCCTTCCTCAGCCTGCCGATGTCACCGCCCGCGCGGCTCGGGCTGGCGGGCCTGGCGATCGGCGTGGTGCTCGCGGTGCTCACCTCCGAGGCGCGCGTCCACGTCGTCACCGCGGTGCTCGCGGTGATCGCCTTCGGCGTCCTCACCCTGACCAGCCGGGTCGGCGGCAAGACGCTGATCGGGATCGTCCTCGGGCTGACGATCGCGGTCGGCGCGATCGCCTTCGTCATCTCGGAAATCGGCGAAGGGTCGTTCAGCCGCTACTCGAGCATCGCCTCCCCCCGGCAGGCCGTCGTCACCGCCTACGAATACCGGGGTGGGGTGATCGCCGAGGTCCCCGACTACGTCGCCGACATCCCCTTCGGCGCCGGGATCGGCTCGCGCGGGCCGGGCGGCAGCTTCGGCGGCGCCGAGAAGAGCACGCTGAACGGGGAGAGCGAGCCGACCTACCTGCTGATCGAGCTCGGCGTCCCGGGGCTGGCGGTGATGCTGGGGTTCAACCTCGTCCTCTTCTACCTCAGCCTGACCAAGATCCGCCTGGTCGACGACCGCGAGACGCGGATCATGCTGGCGGCGGTCGCCGCACCCCTGTTCGCCCTCTTCGCCGGCTGGATCGCCGGGGTGGCGACGGCGACGACGCCGGGGGCGCCCTACCTCTGGTTCGCCGCCGGGATCCTCTCCTACTGGCTGGTGGAGACGAGGAAGCGGGCGGTGCCGAGCCCGTCGCGGGGGCTCCCGACCGCGCTGACGCCAAGAGGTGTCGGCTGATGGCGGCGGGGGGCGACCCGGCGGCCCCGGAGCGGGTGGTCCTCGTCCACGGCGACCGCGGCGCCGCCGTCGATGGCATCCGCGACCACACCGAGAGGCTGGCCGCGGAGCTGAGGCGGCAGTCGCTCGCCGTCGCCGAGCTCCGCCTCCCCACCGCCCTGCCGCGGCGCGAGGCCTGGTCCCTCCTCACGCGGCGGCTCGGCGCGCTCGATCTCGGCCCGCTCGATCCGCGGACCGCGCTGGTCCTCCAGTACAGCCCCTTCTGCTACGGCCGGCGCGGCTTCGCGCCCTGGCTGCCGGCCGACCTCCTGCGCCTGCGGGCCGGCCGCAAGCGACCTCGCCTGGCGCTGATGATCCACGAGCCCTACGTGCCGATCGACTCCTGGCGCTCGGGCTTGATGGGCCTCTGGCAGCGACTGCAGCTCGGCTCCCTGCGCCTGCTCGCCGACACCGTCTTCGCCTCGATCGAGCCCTGGGCGCGGAAGTTCGCCGCCCTGCTCCCGGAGCGTCCCGCCCACCACCTGCCGGTCGGCTCGAACTTCCCCGACGCGCGGGGGGCGCGGGAGGACTCCCGCCGCCGCCTCGGCGCCGAGGAGGGGACGCTCGTGGTCGGCTGCCTCGG
>DASZVW010000610.1:0-2804 GCA_035546895.1 Polyangia bacterium | reverse complement strand
GGACCCGCATGCGCATCGGCGACGTCCAGCTTAACCCCGGCGCCCTCCTGGCGCCGATGGAGGCGGTCACCGATCTGCCGTTTCGCACGATCTGCGAAGAGCTGGGGGCCGCGCTCACCTTCACCGAGTTCCTCTCGGCCGAGGCGCTGACCCGCGGCGCCGCCAAGGCGGTGGGCCGCATGTGGCCGAGCCTCGAGGGGCGGCGGTTCGCGGTGCAGATCTTCGGGCGCGAGCCCGAGGCGCTGGCGCGCGCGGCCGGGATGGCGGTCGACGTGGGCGCCGCGATCGTCGACATCAACATGGGCTGCCCGGCCAAGAAGGTGACCGCCGGCGCCTGCGGGTCGGCGCTGATGCGCGAGCCGGCGCTGGCGGCCGAGCTGGTCCGGGCGGTGCGGCGCGCGGTGCCGGCGGCGATCCCGGTGACGGTCAAGCACCGCGCCGGCTGGGACGAGCAGAGCCTCAACGCGGCCGAGTTCGCCCGCCGCCTGGTCGAGGCGGGGGCCGCCATGATCACCGTCCACGGCCGCACGCGCGCGCAGGGGTTCTCCGGCGTGGCGCGGATGGAGCCGATCGCCGCCGTGCGGGCCGCGCTGCCGCCCGAGATCCCGGTGGTCGGCAACGGCGACGTGAAGGACCTCGCCGCCTACGCGCGGATGAAGCAGGAGACCGGCTGCGACGCCGTGATGGTGGGGCGCGGCGCCATGGGGAACCCCTGGTTCTTCCGCTCGCTGGCCGCGCTGGAGACCGGCGCCGCCGATCCGGGGCCGCCGACGCTGGCCGAGCGCGGGCGCGTCTGGCGCCGCCACGCCGAGCTGGTGCTGGCCCACAGCCCGGAGAAGATGCGGCAGCACGAGCTGCGCAAGACGCTGGCCTGGTACTCGCGCGGCCTCTTCGGCGGCTCGTCGCTGCGCCAGCGGGCGTCGTCGGTGGACGCGCCGGCGGCGCTGCTGGAGATGGGCGAGGCGTTCTTCGGCGAGCTCCAGGCGGCGGAGGCGGCCGGCCGCCCGCGGCCGATGCTGGCGCCGGCCGACCCGGTCGCCAAGGCGATGGCCCGCCACGGCCGGCGCGCCGGCGAGCACAGCGAGGCGGACGAGACATGCGCGGCGGCCTCCTAGCGGCGGTCGCGCTGGCGGCGGCGCTGCTCGGCGCCTGCGACGACACGGCTCACACGGACATCGGCGACGAGATCAACATCCTCGTCCGCCGCAACGACCAGCTGGTGCCGCCGGCCATCGAGCGGCTGGCCGCCTACAAGCGGACCGCCATCCCGCAGATCGAGACCTCGCTGCACACGGCGGCGCCGCCGGGACGGTTGCACCTCATCGCCGCGATGGCGCGGATCGGCGACGACGAGGCGGTGCCGATCCTGCGCCACACCGCGATGTTCGACGTCACCCCCGAGGTGCGCGCCGCCGCCGAGGCGCTGCTCACCCGCTGGGCCGCCGGCCAAGGCCCCCGCGCCGCCCGCGCCCGCGCCGCGCTGGCCGAGATCGCCCGCAAGCGCGCGGCGGGCGAGGGGCCGCTGCTCTACGGCGACGGCGGCCTCCCCGGCGTGCCGTCGACCGTCGGCGCGCCGGATCTGGTGGGCGCCACGCCGACGCCCTGAGCGGAGATCCGCTCAGGCTCGGAAAGGGTTCGTGATGCGAACCGCTCCGTAGCGCCGCCCGTCCTGAAAGTCTTCCGACAGGATTTCATCCAGACCGAAGTGTTCGGCGTAAGCCCAGAGATGGGCGTCGAACCAGGAGAGCTGGTAAGCCGCCATCCCTCTAAGCGCAAGCCGCACGGTCTCCGTGTTCGGGTACAGCACCTCGAGCTGCACGAGCAGCTCCTCGGCCTCGCGAATCGTCTCTTCTCGCGTTAGGAGGGTCCTGCCGCCGGGGAGCTGTTTGGTCGCGACGGCGACGAACTCGACGATCGCCTGATGGGGGACCCGGATGGTGTCGCCGGCGATTCCCTGGCGGAGGATCTCGGTCGCCCGAGCCTGCTTTTCGGGAAACCGCGAATCGAACCGGTAGACGAGGACGTTGGTATCAACGAGGGCGGCCACGATCGTAGAGGTCCTCGCGCGTCCATCCCCTCACCCCCGTCGAGGGTTTGATGTTCTTGTCTCGTCGACGCTGCCGGCGCGTCGCTTCATCGAACAACCTGAGCCTGGCGCTGACGTCTGGCTCCGCCGACGGCTTGGCCGGCAGCACGCGAATCGATTCGCCGGCGGCCACCCAGGCGATCTCGTCTCCCGGCCTGATCCGGTATTGCTCGGCGATCGCCTTGGGTACCGTCACCTGGAGCTTGGACGTGACCTTACCCATGTCCTTACTTTATCAAGGGCGTCATCCTTGTCAACGGAACGGCCGGTCCGTGTGGGATCATCCTCACGTGGCCGCATTCGAGCGCCGTTGTACATTCTGCGCATGTTGAGAGGGCGCGGGCCTGGGGTGCTCGAGGCGGGGAGCGCCGCCCTTCGCCTGACGGCGCTCGCCTCTCTGGTCCTGGGCATCGGCTGCCAAGCGCCGGCCCGCAGCTCGTCCAACCCGGGATCCGGCGGTTCCGGTTCGGTCGTACCTGGGTGGAGCTGGGAGATGGTCCGGCATCCGAATCCGTCCGAGCTCTTCTACGCCGTGTGGGCGAGTGCATCGGGCGACCTCTACGCCGCCTCACGAGGCGCCGACTCCGCCTTCTCGATTTTCTCCTCGCACGACCACGGCGCCACCTGGAATACCGCTTCGATCGGCGACAGCATCGCGCTGTTGACCGGGGTGGTGGGGGTCGGGGCGTCGAACGTCTACGCGGTCGGCGCCACCCGC
>DASZVW010000609.1:0-2508 GCA_035546895.1 Polyangia bacterium | reverse complement strand
TGTTCCAGGCGGGCGACATGCTGGCCAGGACGCGCATCAGCGCCCCGGGGCGCTCGGGGAACTCGAACCGGTAGAGGCGCTCGTCGCGGGCCAGCGCCGAGCGGCCGCCCACCAGGTGGCGCAGGTGCTCCTTGGCCAGCTCGTCGTCGGTGAGGTCGAGCGCCGGGAAGCCGGCCCGCTCGAACGACCGCCGGAGCGCGCGCGCCTCGCCCGGCCGCGCCAGCTGCACGCCGACGAAGACGCGCGCGGCGGCGCTGTCGGAGATCCGGTAGTTGAACTCGGTCACCCCGCGCGCCCCCACCACCCGGCAGAGGCGCTTGAAGCTGCCGCGCCGCTCGGGGATGGTGACCGCGAAGATCGCCTCCCGCTTCTCGCCCACCTCGGCGCGCTCGGCGACGAAGCGCAGCCGATCGAAGTTCATGTTGGCGCCCGAGGTGACCACCGCGACGGCCCCCTCGAGCGGGTTCTTCGCCAGGTAGGCCTTGGCCCCCGCCACGCCGAGCGCGCCGGCCGGCTCCAGGATCGAGCGCGTCTCCTGGAAGACGTCCTTGGTCGCCGCGCAGAGGGCGTCGTTGTCGACGGTGACCACCCCGTCGAGGTAGCGCCGGCAGAGCCGGAAGGGCTCCCGCCCCACCTGGCGGACGGCGGTGCCGTCGGAGAACAGCCCCACCTCGCGCAGCGCGATCCGCCGTCCCGCCGCCAGCGAGCGGGCCATGGCGTCGGAGTCGACCGTCTGCACGCCGATGATCTTCACCTCCGGCCGCACCGCCTTCACGTAGGCGGCGATGCCCGAGATGAGCCCGCCGCCGCCGATGGCGGCGAAGATGGCGCGCAGCGGGCCGTGGTCCTTGGGGTGGTGCTGGCGGAGGATCTCGAGCCCCACCGTCCCCTGCCCGGCGATGACGTCGGGATCGTCGAACGGGTGCACGAAGGTCAGCCGGCGCCGCCGCTGCAGCGCCAGCGCGCGCCCGTAGGCGTCGGAGAAGGAGTCGCCGTGCAGGACCACCTCCGCCCCCAGGGCGCGCACGGCGGCGACCTTCACCTCCGGCGTGGTGGCCGGCATGACGATGAGGGCGCGCGCCCCCAGCCGGCGCGCCGCCAGCGCCACCCCCTGCGCGTGGTTCCCGGCGCTGGCGGCGATGACGCCGCGCCGGAGCGCGGCCGGCGGCAGGTTGACCATCTTGTTGTAGGCGCCGCGCACCTTGAAGCTGAACACCGGCTGCAGGTCCTCGCGCTTGAGCAGCACCCGCGCGCCGAGCCGCGCCGACAGCTGCGGCGCCGGCTCCAGCGGCGTCTCGACGGCGACGTCGTAGACCCGGGCGTTCAGGATGCGGCGGAGGTAGGGGGCGGCGGGCACGCGCCCACTCTATACGACGGCCGCCCGCGATCAGAGCGGCGCCGTGGCCGTCGGCTCGCCGCAGCCCGCGCCGGCCGAGAGGATGGCGCGGTCGTAGTGCACCTGGGAGTCGTCGCCGAGGATGAGCGACTTGACGAACAGGCTCCCCGACAGCGTCAGCCCCGCTGCCGCGTTGGCCACCGCGCCGGGCGCGTGGACCACGGCCGCGATCGTCGGCTGGTTGTCGAAGGTCAGCGACTCGTTGCCGGCGATCCAGATCCGGAACCGGGCCGGCGCGGCGGGGGCGCCGATGGTGCCGCCGCTGGTGGTGAACCACTGGCCGACCAGCAGGTCGAGCTCGGCCGAGGGATCGAGCACCACGTTGAGGCCGCCGTTGAGGATCACGTTGCCGGCCACCGCCAGGAGCGCGCGGCCGTGCACCACCAGGGTGATCGGCGCGATGGCGCCGGCGGCGGGGACGATCGAATCCAGGTAATACGTCCCGCAGCCGAGCGTGAGCTGGGCGGCGCCCGAGACCATGGTCAGCGCGTCCGGGCCGAAGCCGGCCGCGGCGTCGCCGTTGTCGCCGTGGGCGGTGGCGATGGTGCCGGCCACGTCGACGAAGCTGTCGCTGCAGTCGCAGGGCGCGGAGACCGACACCGGGCCGGGCGACACCGCGCCGGCCTGCACGTTGCCGCCGACGGTGACCGTGGTGGGGACGTACAGCGTCCCGCTCACGTCCACGCTCCCCGTGAGCTCGCCGTCGACGTAGGCGTCACCGTACAGATCGGCCCGCGACGACAGCATGGTCAGCGGGCCGCCCGAGCGGAAGGAGGCGCCCGCCTGCAGGTGCTCGTTGGCGCTCACGCCGGCGCTGCCGGCCACGTAGACGGCCCCCCCGGCCCGCAGCTCGGCGTTGGACAGCGTGACCAGCGCGCCGTCGGTCCCCACCGCGGCCGAGACCTGGTCGTTGTCGCCCGAGTTGGTCGAGTTGAAGGCGTCGGTGCGCAGCCCCGCGGCGAGGGTCAGGTTGTCGCAGGCGCAGACCGCGAACCGGTGGCCGCGCGTCGCCAGCGCCGCCGCGCAGGTGAGGCCGCCGGCGGTCTGCAGCGCGATCGGCGGCCCCAGCCCGGTGCAGGCCGGGGCGGCGTCGACCCCGCCCGCGCCGTCCG
>DASZVW010000608.1:0-16852 GCA_035546895.1 Polyangia bacterium | reverse complement strand
CGTTGATAATCCGGGAGGCGACGACGTCCGGGACCCTCTCCTCGAGCCCGTAGCCGACCTCGATGCGCAGCCGGTGGTCGTCGCTGAAGATGAACAGGACCAGGCCGTCGTCGATCCCCTTGCGTCCCACCCGCCACCGCTCGAACGCCTTGACCGCCCAGTCCTCGATCGGCACGCCGCCCGTGGTGCGGTCGACGTAGACGAGCACCTGGTGTCCGGTCCGGCGATCGTAGTCGCCGAGGCGCGCGTCCAGGTCGGTGACCGTCGCGGGTGAAAGGAACGCCGCCCGATCGGTGACCCAGCGGTCGGGCGCCGGCGGGATCGGCGTCTCCGCGCGCGCCGTCGCGCAGGCGAGCAGCAGGCCCAGCGCGAGGAAGCAGGCGCGAGTCGGTCGCACGGCGCCTTAGAAGTGGACTTGCGGCGCCGACGCCGCGCCGGCCTGGGCTTTGAAGTAGGCCTTCTCGGCGAAGCGGCTCCCGAACATCCCGGCCACCACGACGGTCGGGAAGCGGTTGCGGGCGGTGTTGAACGCCTGGGCCGCTTCGTTGAAGCGCATCCGCTCGACGGCGATCCGGTTCTCCGTCCCCTCCAGCTGCGCCTGCAGATCGCGGAAGTTCTGCGTCGCCTTCAGCTCCGGGTAGCGCTCGGAGACGACCAGCAGGCGCGACAACGCCGAGGAGAGCCCGGCCTGCGCCTCCTCGAACCGTTTGAGCGCCTCGGGATCCTTGGTGATCGTCTCGGTCGCGGCGGCCGAGACCTGACCGACCTTGGCGCGCGCCTCGGTCACCGCGGTCAGCGTCCCCTGTTCGAACTTGGCCGCCCCCTTGACCGTCTCGACCAGGTTGGGGACCAGGTCGGCGCGGCGCTGGTAGGCGTTCTCCACCTGCGCCCATTGCCCGTCGACCGCTTGGCCGAGCCCGACCAGCTTGTTGTAGCTCCCCACGCAGGAAAAGCCGAGAACGGCTACCACGACCAACGCGACGAGACCGATTCTTGCCATCGTGTTCAACATAGACACCTCGACCTTGGCGACAACCCGCGGGGGGCCCTTCAGTTGAGATTCGTGCGCGGCCTTCGGCCGAGGCGTCTCTCGACCTCCAGCACGGACTTGGTGATCTTGAGGATGGTGTCGGGGTTGAGGCTCATCGACTCGATTCCCAACTCCACCAGGTAGGCCGCCATGTCGGGATAGTCCGAGGGCGCCTGGCCGCAGAAGCCGCTGTGGATGTGGTTGCGGCGGCAGCCTTCCACGGCGAGGCGGATCATCTCCTTCACCCCGGGGTCGCGCTCGTCGTAGTCGAAGGCGACCACGCCGCTGTCCCGATCGACGCCCAGGGTGAGCTGGGTGAGATCGTTCGAGCCGATGGAGAACCCATCGAACAGCTTGGCGAACTGATCGATGAGGATGACGTTGTTGGGGATCTCGCACATGGCGTAGATCCGGAGGCCATTCTCCCCGCGCCGCAGGCCCAGCTTCGCCATGTGGGCGAGGACCTGCTCCGCCTCGGCGACGCGGCGGACGAAAGGGAGCATCAGGATCACGTTGGTGAGCCCCATGGTGTCGCGGACGCGCTTCATGGCCCGGCACTCGAGGTCGAACCCCTCGGCGTAGCCGGGGTGGGCGTAGCGGGAGGCGCCGCGGAAGCCGAGCATCGGGTTCTCCTCGCGAGGCTCGAAGTCCGCGCCACCCAGCAGGTTGGCGTACTCGTTGGTCTTGAAGTCGGACATCCGGACCACGACCGGCTTCGGCCAAAAAGCGGCGGCGATGGTGCCGATTCCCTCCGAGAGCCGCTCGACGAAGAACGACGCGCCATCGGGATAGCCCTTGATGAGACGCGCGATCGTCTCTCGACCCTGTGGGCTCGTGACGTGGTCCGGGTAGAGGAGGGCCAGCGGGTGGACCTTGATCGCCTCGCTGATGATGAACTCCATCCGCGCCAGGCCCACGCCGTCGTTCGGCAGGAACGAGGTCTTGAATGCCAGGTCGGGGTTGCCGAGGTTGATCATGATCTCCGTCGCCGGGCGAGGGATCGCCGCCAGCTCCGTGTGGACGGCGTGGAACGCGACCTGGCCACGGTAGACGCGGCCGGTCTCCCCCTCGGCGCACGAGACGGTCACCGGCTGGCCGTCCGGGATACGTGACAGCGCGTCGCCGGTGCCGACCACCGCCGGGACGCCCAGCTCGCGGGCGATGATCGCCGCGTGGCAGGTGCGCCCGCCGCGGTTGGTGACGATCGCCGCCGCCGTCTTCATCACCGGCTCCCAGTCGGGCGTGGTGGTGTCCGCGACCAGGATCTCGCCGGGCTTGAACGCCGCGAGCTGCTCGACGCTGGTGATGAGGCGCGCCTTGCCGGCCGCGATCTTCTCGCCCACGGCCCGCCCCTCGATGAGGACCTCGCCGCGATCGTCGAGGACGTAGCTGTCGATGGTGGTCGCGCCGCGCTGGGAGGCGACGGTCTCGGGGCGGGCCTGGACGATGTAGATCTTCCCGTCGACCCCGTCTTTGGCCCACTCGATGTCCATCGGCCGGCCGTAGTGGGCCTCGATGGCCAGCGCGCAGCGCGCCAGCTCCAGCGCGTCCTCGTCCGTGATGCAGAACCGCGCGCGGTCCTCCTTGGGGGTGGGGATGTTCCGCGTCGTCTGCCGGGTCTCCCCCTCGACGAAGACCATCTTCACCGCCTTGTCGCCGAGCCGCCGGCGGAGGACGGCGCGGTGTCCTTGCCGGAAGGTGGGCTTGTGGACGTAGATCTCGTCGGGATCGACGGCGCCCTGCACGACGTTCTCGCCCAGGCCGTAGGCGCCGGTGATGAACACGACGTCGCGGAAGCCCGACTCGGTGTCGAGCGTGAACGTCACGCCGGAGGCCGCCAGGTCCGAGCGGACCATCTTCATCACGCCGATCGAGAGCGCGACCTTGAAGTGATCGAACTTCTGGTCGATGCGGTAGTGGATCGCCCGATCGGTGAACAGGCTGGCGAAGCAGCGGCGGCAGGCGTCCAGCAGGCTCTCCTCGCCGCGGACGTTCAGGAAGGTCTCCTGCTGGCCGGCGAAGCTGGCGGTCGGCAGGTCCTCGGCGGTCGCGGAGCTGCGGACGGCCAGGCTGACCTCCTCGCCGTACTCCTTGCGCAGCCGGGCGTAGGCGGCACGGATCTCGGCCGCCAGGCGCTCCGGGATCCCGGCGCCGTAGACGATCTCACGGGCGGCCTTCGCCCGCCGCGCGAGATCGGCGACGTCGTTCGGCCGCAGCTCGTCGAGGACCGCGTGCAGCGGGCCCCAGGCGCCCGCCTCTTCGAGCATCAGGCGATATCCGTCGGCGGTGACGGCGAACCCGTTCGGGACCCGCACCCCCTCGGCCGAGAGCTTCCGGTACATCTCCCCGAGCGACGCGTTCTTGCCGCCCACCAGCGGGACGTCGTCGATGCCGATCTCCTCGAAGAACCTGAGGTACCTGGCGCGCTCCATGGATTCCCTTCCTTCATGGCGGGAGAGAGCACGTCCTGTGCCGCGGCGAGGATGTCGTCGACTCGTTCCCGCCGGCTGGTTTCATCAGCCAAGCGGTGCGCGAACAATGCGCCGGTCGCACCGGGACGCGCACTTTTGACGCGCTCAACGGAGCCAGCTGACGAGCGCCAGTTCGGCGGGGATGCTGGCGATCCGCGACGCCGGAATCACCCGGGGCGTCCAGTCGGACACCGGTCGTCCCTCGGGGACCGTGGCGCGAAAGAGAAACCCGTGGCTCGTGCCGGGGAGGGGACCGGCGGCGCTCATCCGCAGCCGGGCAGGGTGGTCTTGGGGGCCGGCGGCTTCCGCGAACAGCTCGACGGCGACGTCGTCAAGGGCCAGGTCGTTGAGGAATACCTCGACCGAGATCCGGGATTCGCGGTCGCTGGCTCGGACATCGAGGACGCCGAACCGAATTCCGCCCCAGGCGATCGTCAGTCGGCGAGCCCAGCTCTCGAGATCGCGTGCGACCGCGCCGTGGTCGGCCAGGCGGGCCGTGACTTCGACCTCGGCCGGATGATAGAGGCCCGTCACGTACTCGCGCAGCATGCGGTTCGCCGAGAAGCGCGGGGTCAGCCGCGAGAGGCTCGCCCGCACGCGCTTCAACCAGGCGCGCGGCAGCCCCTCGGCGTCGCGGTCGTAGAAGCCAGGGACGACCTCCCGTTCCAACACGTGGAGCAGCGCCTGGGCGTCGCGCGCATCGTCGCTGGCTTCGCTGGGCTGGCCGATCGCCCAGCCGAGGTCCGGCTCGTAGGCCTCGGCCCACCAGCCATCCAGCGCCGACAAGTTGAGGCCGCCGTTGACCAAGACCTTCATGCCGCTGGTCCCACACGCCTCCCAGGGGCGGCGCGGGGTGTTGATCCAGACGTCGACGCCTTGAACCAGTTCCTGTGCCAAGGCGAGGTCGTAGTCCTCGAGGAAGACACAGCGCATCCGGACCTCTGGATTGCCGGCGAAGTGCGTCCAGTCCTCGACGAGGGCTTTCCCTTGCTCGTCGGCGGGGTGGGCCTTCCCGGCGACCAGGATCTGGACGGGACGCATCCGATCGCCGAGCAGGCGGCGGAACGCGGCCTGGTCTCGGAGCAGGAGGTTCGGCCGCTTGTACTCGGCGAAGCGGCGCGCGAAGCCGAGCGTGAGGACGTCGGGATCGAGGACCCGGGTGGCGACCTCGGCCTCCTCGGGCGTGGCCCCCCGCCGGGCGAGCTGGCTCTGGAGACGCGCGCGCGCCCGCTCGACCAACAACGCCCGGGCACGGGCCCGGACCGACCAGAGCGTCCGGTCGTCGACGGCGGCGATCGCGGTTTCCAGCCCCTCGGCCGCTCCCCGCCAGCGGTCGGACCCGCAGGCCTTCGTCCAGAGCTCGTCGGTGGCCGCCGAGTCCCAGGAGGGGACGTGGACGCCGTTGGTGACGTGGCCGATCGGGATCTCGTTCGTGGGCCAGCGTGGAAAGAACGGCCGGAAGAGCTCGCGGCTGGTCTTCGCGTGCAGCGCGCTGACGCCGTTGACCCGCGCCGCGCCCCGGAGGGCGAGGTACGCCGGACGGAAAGGTTCGTCGCCGCCCTCGCCGGGCGCGCGGCCGAGCGCCAGCAGCTCGTCGAAGCTGAGCCCCAGCGAAGCCAGGTAACCACGGTCGCCCGGGAAGTACTTGGCCAGCACCTGCGGCGAGAAGGTGTCGAACCCTGCCGCGACCGGCGTATGGGTGGTGAAGACGTTTCCCGCCCGCGTCGCCGCCAGGGCTTCGCGAAAGCTCAGCTGGTGCCTGGTCATGGCGCTGCGCGCCCGTTCGAGGACGGCGAAGGCCGCGTGCCCTTCGTTCAGATGAACGGCGCCCGGATCGACCCCCATCGCTTCGAGCAGGCGCCAGCCGCCGATTCCGAGGACCATCTCCTGCCGGAGACGCATCTCCGGGCCGTCCCCGTAGAGCTTGCCCGTGATCCCGCGATCGACAGGGTCGTTGACGGGGTCGTTGCTGTCGAGGAGGTAGAGCGTCACCCGACCGACGGTCGCCCGCCACCCGCGGAGCCAGAGCGTTCGACCGGGCAGCTCCACCGGGACGGCGGTCCACTCGCCGGAGGGGGCCAGCGACGGCTGGATCGGCATGGTGACCGGATCGTTGTACGGGTAGAGCTCCTCCTGCCTCCCGGCCGCGTCGAAGGTCTGGCGAAAGTATCCTTCCTGATAGAGGAGCCCCACGGCCACCAGGGGAACGCCGAGGTCGCTGGCCGCCTTCAGATGGTCGCCGGCGAGGACGCCGAGGCCGCCCGCGTAGAGGGGGATGGCTTCGCCGATCCCGAACTCCAGGCTGAAATAGGCCACCGGCCGCGAGAGGTCGCCCGCGCCGCCGTCGAGCGCGGGCGGGCTCTCGAGATAGGCCTTCCGGACGGCGACGATCCGATCCAGGTCACGCCGAAACGCCGGGTCGGCGGCGGCGGCGTTGAGGCGCGCCCGAGGTACGTTCTGCAACAGGAGCCACGGGTTGGCCGTCGCCTCCCAGGTCTCGGGATCGAGCGCCCGCCAGAGGTGATCCGCGCCGTGGCTCCAGGTCCAACGCAGATCGAGCGCCAGATCGGCCAAAGCCTCGAGGCCCGCCGGGAGATCCGGCGGCAAGAACGCGTGCTGGATCATCCAGGCCACGCCCGAAGCGTGGGCTCCGCGCTACGGCCGGCGTCTTCGCAGGCGACCGCCTCGACCTTGGCTTCGATCTCCACTTCGTCGCCGACCACGACGCCGCCGACATCGAGATCTTGATTCCAGTGCAGCCCGAACGACTGGCGGTCGACGACACCCCGCGCGGTGAAGCTCGCCCGAGATCGTCCGTCGAGATCGATCGTTGTCTCGCCGACGGCCGCGCGGATCTCCACGTCGTGGGCGATTCCGTGCAGGGTGAGGACGCCCTGGATCACCACCTCGCCGTCGGGAATGTCCACGTTCGTGCTCTTGAACTCGGCCCGGGGGAAACGCTGCACGTCCAGGAACTCGCTCGATCGGACGTGCGCGTCGCGCTCGGGATCGCCGGTCGTGATGCTGCCGAGGTCGACCCACACCTGGGCGCTCGAGAGCCACGGCTGCTGGCGGTCGATGAACAGTGTCCCTCCCCACCGCTCGAACTGACCACGAATTTGCTGGACCACGATGTGGCGGAGCTTGAAAGAGAGGCTCGATCGCTTCGGATCGATCTCCCATTGCTGCGCCGACGAGGGATCTTTCATCGCGCTCATGCTCCTTGGACGTTGCACGGGTAATGCCAGCCGCGTCTCGGCGCCGAGGCGCGGCGGCTCGCGCAAGAACTGCGCGGCGTCGGGACCCTCGGCGGCTATTTCGCGCTCGGGCGGGAACCGCGGCTCGCGGAACGCCGGCTCCGGCGTGGTATTGCGGCTGCTCCTTGGCCCCAGCGCCGCGGAGGCGCTGACGCCGGTTCCCACGAGGTCGGGCTCACCCGCCTCGCGCGGGGTCAGGAGGGACCGGCCTAACTGCGTCGCCGGCGGCGGTCGGTGGGGCCGACCTTGCGGGGCCCGCGGTCGCGCAAGGTCCAGCGATCGACGCGCTGGACCGGTCGCTCCGAGCCGCGTCCGATCAGATCGAGGAGATCGGTGGTGGTGACGATGCCGACCGCCTTGCCGTCCTCGACGACCGGCAGGCACCCGATGGTCCGTCCCCGGAGGAGGTTCGCGGCCTGGCGAACCGTCGTCTCCGGCGCGGCCGTGACCACGTTGTCCGTCATCACCGTGCCAAGCTGCCCGTCGTCGCCCGCGACCGCTCCCCCGCCCAGATCTCGGTCGGAGACGACGCCGACGACGTCGCCTCGGTCGAGCACCAGGAGATGGCGGATGCGGTTCACCTTCATGAGTGATTTTGCTTCGCCGATCGTGGCGGTCGTGGCGACGCTCTTGACCTCACGGGACATGATGTCTTGTAGACGCATACGCCAAGTCTTTGCAGGTCCGATGCCACGCGCATGTCAGGCAGGTCGACGGCCTCGTCAGGACGAGCGGTGCGCAGTCCTTGCGCGGCGATCGCAGGGAGATCAGGACCAGATGGTTTCCAATATGGCGAGCACCAGGCCGGCTAAGAACCCGGCGCCGGCCCGGCCACGAGCGCCGGCGGGCGAAGTCCACAGGGCTGGCAGCAGGTCGGCGACGGCGATGTACAGGAAGGTCCCGGCGGCGATCCCGAGCGCGAGCCCCGACACGTTTCGCCAGGCTGCCGCCGAAAGGAGCGTGATGGCCGCTCCGACCGCGGCGGTGAGCTGCACGCCGGTCATCGCGACGAGCGCCCAGGCGCGCGTGAGGGCGGAGCTTCGAAGCAGGATGTAGTCGGCCAGCTCCTCGGGGACTTCGTGGGCGATGACGGCCACCGCCGTGATGATCCCGAGCCGCGGCGACACCAGGAAGGAGGCGGCGATCGCGGCGCCGTCGGCGGCGTTGTGGAAGGCGTCCGCGCCCAGCAACATCGCCGCCAGTCGCCCTCCCTTCAAGGTGTCCAGCCGGCGGCGCCCCAGCGCCCACTCCAGGCCCGCCATGACGGCGAAGCTCGTCGCGATCAGGCCCAGCACCGCGCCGCGCGGGGCGGCGCCGAAGGCTTCCGGTAGGAGATCGAGGAAGGTCGTGCCCAGGAGGACGCCGGAGGCGAACCCCAGCAGGGCGTGGCGGCTGCGCTCGAGCCGGCGTTCGGGGACGAGCGCGCCCACCAGACCGGCACATCCGTCCGCCACGACGGCGGCGGCCACGTAGGCGATCGTCTGCAGCACTAGAGCACGCCCGCGTTCCTCAGGACGTCGACGTAGGAGACGATCCCCACCAGGCGATCGTTCGCATCGACCACGGGGACGGCGCCGATGCGTTCGTCGGTGAAGACGCTGACGAGCTGCAAGAACGGCGCATCTTCCCGGAGAACGAACGGATCGCGGGTCATGACGTCGGAGACACGCAAGGACTGGAGGCCCCTCGGCGGGGCGGCGGACGGGGCGGCCCAGCGCGCGTTCCCGACGGCCAGGCGAACGTCCCGGTCCGACAGCATCCCGAGCACGTGCCGATCGCCGTCGACGACCGCCAGGTGTCGGACGCCGCGGTCGTCCATCCTGGCCACTGCGTCGAGGAACAGGTCGCCGCTGGAGGCGGTCAGTGGGCTCGGCCACATGACCATCCGCGCGGTGTCGGGTGGGACGGTCGCACGATCGCCTTCGGGCAGCTCGGCGCGGAGCAGGTCGCCTCGGGTGAGGATCCCCACGAGCTGGCGGTGCGCATCGACCACCGGAAGACACCCGACGCTGCTTTGGACCAGGATGCGGCGCGCTTCGAGCGCGGCCGCGTCGTCCCGTACGACGATGGGCGAGGGGATCATCGCCTCGCGCGCGGGTCGGGCGTTGACCACCGACGCACCCAGCGCGACCTGCTGCCGGAGGAGGTCCCGTTCACTGAGGATGCCGACGACGCGGCCGCGCGGCGCCACCACCGGGAGGTGTCGGATCACGCGCTCCCGCATGAGGCGAACGCCGGCAGCGACCAAGTCTTCCGTACCGATTGAGATCGGCTCGCGCCCTCGAATCAGATCTGCGACCAGCATGGCGATCTCGGGTAACGCAAGCGACGCGCCAACGTGCGCCCGTGCCGCCCGGGAGCCAGACGCGCAACAAATGCGGTCCATGGAGACACGCGCGCAAGCTTTTCTCGGGCTCGGGGTGTCAGGTCGAATGTGTCGAGCTCATCTCCCACTCGAAGTAGTCCCGGGCGAACCGCACGAAGTCGGCCTCGGTCACGATCCCGACCAGCTTTCCGTGCTCGACCACCGGGAGGCACCCGAGCTTGTAGGTCTCGAGCAAGCGGGCGGCTTCGGCGGCGGTCGTTGCGGGATCCACGGTCAGGACGTCCTTTCCCATGATCATCTCGACGGGGACGTCGCGGGCGACCTTCCCGGTCGATTCTTCGTCGGGGTGTCCGTGACTGACCCACGACTCGAGGATCCGGCGGTGAGTCACCAGCCCGACCAGGCGCTCGTTGCCGTCGACGACGGGGAGGTGCCGGATCCGACCGCGCGCGAGCTGGCGGCGGGCCGCGGCGAGGGTGTCGCCGACGCCCAGGACCTCGACGACGCCGGTCATGATCTCTTTCACCGTGGTGATGGCCATGACCGGAGCTCAAGGCAAGGACGATGCCGAGAGCTGACGCTTCGTTTGGCACGACTCCTGCTCGATTCCGACCCGGAGGAGGCCAAAGCCATGAGTGAGATCAGCTGGTCTGCGCCCGAGCATCCCGTCGACGCCGGGACGGCACGGCGGGGGATCCTTGCCCAGCACGTCCACCTCCGTGACCTTCTCAGGCGGGCGCAGGCTCTCGCTGAGGCGAGGCTCGACGGCGACACCTCGGTCCCAGACGCCGTGGTCTCGGCGATCGGTGACGTGCGCGCGGCGATGGAGGTCCACCTGACTTTCGAGGAGGCGGTGCTGGTCCCGCTCTTTCGCGACGATCTCCCGTTGGGGCCGGAGCGCGCCGAGCGGCTCATCGACGAGCACCTGCGACAGCGTGCGATGCTGGCGGCGCTTCACAAGGAGGCTTGTCACCACCCCGAGCTTCCGACCCTGGCCGCCAAGCTCGCCACGATGGCCGCTTGGCTGCTGGCGGACATGGACCAGGAAGAACGTTCGGTTCTGAACCCGGACACGCTCCGAGACGACATCGTTGTCGTCGATCAGACCTGCGGCTGAACGCCGCGCCTCGGTTCAGGCGTCGACGCGGAAGTTCCGCATCATCCCCATGTCCTCGTGCTCGAGGTTGTGGCAGTGGTAGAGAAAGAGGCCGGCGTGATGGGTGAACCGGACCCGGATCCGGACGCGCTCGCCCGGCCGCAACAG
This sequence comes from Polyangia bacterium, assembly GCA_035546895.1. Taxonomy (GTDB): domain Bacteria; phylum Myxococcota_A; class Polyangia; order Fen-1088; family Fen-1088; genus JADGRB01. Next base: position 6,504 of record DASZVW010000608.1, on the reverse strand, counting down.
GAAGGTGTCCTTCCAGCCGGCGTCGACCAGCCCAGCCTCCATGGTCGCCGCCGCTTCCCGCCAGGAGGGGGCGACGCGCCGCTCGACGATCTGGAACTGGCCGCCGTGGACGTGGATGGGGTGCGCGGTCGTCATCGTCCCGATGGTGTTCGCGAATTCCCAGTCCTCGGTGACGCCCAGCCGGATCCGTTCGTTGGCGTCCAGGTCGTCCATCTCGAACGGATGGCCGTTGAGCATCCAGCGCATCATCGCCATCGAGACGGTGAACCGGCGAGGGGCGGCGCGGTTCACCACCTCTTCGGGCGAGCGCCAGGCGAGCGGCGAGAAGTGGCGCGGGACCGGCAGCGGCGTCCCCTTTCCTGTCACCGCGAAACGACAGATCCGGAAGGGGGCGCCGTTGGGGAGCGAACGACCGGCCGATCGGCCGCCGCCCATCATGCCCATGCCCATCATGCCGCCGCCCATCATGCCGTCCCCGATCGTGAAGGGCCGGCTCTCCAGCCAGACGACGTTGCCGTCGCCGACGCCGGCGAAGTCGGCCCACACCTCGGCGCGCTCGGCGGGCGCGAGCATGAGGTACGGGCAGGTGACCGGCGCCGCCAGGAGCCCGCCGTCGGTGCCGATCACCTGCATCGGCCGGCCATCGCTCCAGGCGAGCTTGTAGATTCGGGCGTTCGAGCCGTTCAGGAGACGGAGGCGGTACGTTCCGGCCCGAACGTCGAACGACGCATCGGTCCGCCCGTTGACCAGGACGCGATCGCCGAGGAAGCCCAGCATCGGATCGGGCGCGTAGAGGAGCTCTCCGGCGGCGTCGATGATCCGATCTTGAACGACGAGCGGGAGGTCGAACTCCGTTCCGGGGAGGCCGCGAGCCACGTCGTCGCCGTCGCCGACGATGAAGAGCCCGGCCATCCCCGCCTGCACCTGATACCCGGTTCGTTCGTGGGGATGCGGGTGGTACCAGTAAGTGCCTGGGCGATTCTCCACGCGGAGCTCATAGCGACGGTGGCCGCCGGCACCCACCGCGAACCGCGGGTGGCCGTCGTTCTCCTCGGCGACGTCGAGGCCGTGCCAGTGGACGATCGACGGCTCACCCAGACCGTTCTCGAACAGGACGCGGACGCGCTCTCCGGGGCGCACGCGGAACGTCGGGCCGAGGTAGCGAGTCTCGTCTTGTGAGAGCGCACCCGAAGGTCCGGCGAGCAGGGTCCCTTCGAACCGGAGCACATTCGTCGGCGCCTCGCGCCTACCGTCCACCAAAACCCGGGCGGGTGTCGCCTTGAGCCTCACCTCCAGGGCAGCGGGCGCCCGTTCCGGCGGCGCCATTGGAGCGGCCGATCCCCGGCGGCCGCAGCCGGCGCTCAGCGAGAAGGCGCCGAGAACGCCCGCCTCGAGGAGCTGCCTCCGGGAGAGCTGGCTCTTCACGTGACCCCTAGGTCTGCGGCTGGGTGGCGACGATGTCGAAGGAGAGTGTGACGACGTCCCGGATGCCCACGCTCCCGCTGACGAACGAGAAGGGGGTGATCTTGAAGTCGGTCTGGCGGAGCTCGATGACGCCGATGGCGTGCAGGGTGCCGTTGTCCAGCGAGACGCGCGCCGGGATGGTGATCGCCTTCTTGACGCCGTGAAGCTTCAGGTCGCCGGTGAGCCGGACGTCGAAGGTCCCGTCGCCGCGCCGCTCGGAGGTCACGGACCGGCTCTTGAAGGCGATCTCGGGGTACTTGGCGGTCTCCAGCACCTCCTCGCGCAACGCGGACTCGATCGCCTGTCGTTCGCCGATGTCGTTCTCGCCGAGCAGATACAGCGAATTCGCTTGCACGGTGAACGTCAGCGACGCTCCCTTGGCGTTGTCGCGCGTGAAGACGGCTTGGCCGGTGAAGTCGCGGACGCCGATCTTGTGATCGTGCGCGAACATCGCCGAGAGCCCGGTGGTCTCGGTCTCGACGATGAACCGACTCTTCTTGGCGTCGACCTGGTAGGTCGCCTTCGATGGCGGGGCCACGCTCTTGCCGGGGGCAGGCTGGCCGAAGCTGGCGGAGGCGAGCCCACCGCCGAGACAGCAGAACGCGATGACGAGGAGCCGACGGTTGGTTTTCATGCCTTCGCGACGTTGCAGCAGCGGTGCCAACAGGATCCGTGGTGCGATCGCCGATTGCCAGGCGCACGAACTGCGCGACGGGAGGGCCGGGGACTCGCGGGGTGCAGAATCTGCGCGCCCGGCTCTTCTGGTCGCCCGGCGAACCCATTGGGCCGAGACTTGCACCTTCGCGGCCGCATGAAACCAGAACTACGGCAGCGGATCTTCTTCGTTGCCGCCATCGCCACAGTCCTCATCAGCTACGTCGTGTTGGCCCGTCACCTCCCGGGGTCGATGGCCTACAGCGATTTCCGGGCGGCGCTGGCGGCCGGCAAGATCACCGAGGTCACCGTCGGCCAGCACTGGATCCGGACGCGCGTGGGTGGGGTCGACGAGGCGGTCGCTCGCGTCGACGATCCCGACCTCTATCGCGATCTCGCCCAACGGCACGTCAAGATCACGGGCGAGGTGGAGGGCCCCGGGTGGGGATCGACGCTGGGCTGGATCGTCGGGGGGCTGGTGGCCTGGTGGATCCTGGGATCGCTGATGCGTCGGACGGTCGGGCGGCAGTCCGACTTCCTCGGAGTGGGGCGCAGCAAAGCCAAGGTCTTCATGGAGAAGGACGTCAAGGTACGCTTCGACGACGTCGCGGGCGTGGACGAGGCCAAGGAGGAGCTGAAGGAGGTGATCGAGTTCCTGCGCGCACCCGAACGCTTCCGGCGATTGGGGGCCCGGATCCCGAAGGGGGTCCTCTTGGTCGGTCCGCCCGGGACCGGCAAGACGTTGTTGGCGCGCGCGGTGGCCGGCGAGGCCGGCGTCCCCTTCTTCTCGATCAGCGGGTCGGAGTTCGTGGAGATGTTCGTGGGCGTGGGCGCCGCGCGGGTCCGCGATCTGTTTCAGCAGGCTCAGGAGAAAGCCCCGTGCATCATCTTCATCGACGAGCTCGACGCTCTGGGGAAGGCCCGCGGCATTGGGCCCATCAGCAACGAGGAGCGCGAACAGACGCTCAATCAGCTGCTGGTCGAGATGGATGGGTTCGATCCCAAGGTCGGTGTCATCCTGATGGCCGCTACCAACCGGCCCGAGATCCTCGATCCGGCGCTCCTGCGCGCGGGACGGTTCGATCGCCAGGTGCTGGTCGATCGGCCGGACAAGGTGGGCCGGCTCGCCATCCTGAAGGTCCACGCCCGCGCCGTGCCGCTCGAGAGGCGGGAGGACTTGGTGCTCATCGCCGGGATGACGGCGGGCTTCGCCGGCGCCGACCTGGCCAACATCGTCAACGAGGCGGCGCTCCTGGCCGCCCGGGCCGATCGCCAGCTCATCACGCTCGGTGACCTGCAGAGCGCCGTCGAGCGGGTTATCGCCGGGCTCGAGAAGCGCAACCGCGTGCTCACGCCGGAGGAACGGCGCCGCGTCGCCTACCACGAGGTGGGGCACGCGCTGGTCGCGCTGTCGGTCCCGGGCGCAGATCCGGTGCAAAAGATCTCGATCATCCCGCGCGGCATTGCGGCGCTCGGATACACCTTGCAGGTGCCGACCCAGGATCGGTTCGTCATGACGCAGGGGGAGCTGGAGGGGAAGATCCGCGTGTTGCTCGGGGGGCGCGTTGCCGAGCAGCTGGTGTTCGGCGACCGCTCGACCGGCGCCGAGGACGACCTGCTCAAGGCCACGGCGGTCGCGCGGGCGATGATCCGCAGCTACGGCATGAGCGACCGCCTGGGCACCGTCAGCTTCGAGGGGGCCAAGGCGAGGACCATCCTGGGCGCGCCGTCGGAGCTGGGCGCCCGCGACTACGGCGACGAGACCGCTTCGGCCATCGACGCCGAGGTCCGCGAGGTCCTCGCTCGCCAGGAAGAGCTGGCCACCGTCGTCCTGGGGACGAAGCGGCAGCTACTGGTGGCCGCGGCCGAGCGGCTCCTCGTCCACGAGACCCTCTCCGGCGAGGAGCTGAAGGCCATCGCGGCCGCGCCGCCGGCGCCGGCGAGCGTGGCGGCCTAGCCCCGACAGGAGGTCATGACCATGTTCAATCATCCCGTTCAGCTCGCGATCGAGCATCTCAAGCACACCGCGCGCATCCACGTCGTCACCCGCCTCGTGCTGCTGGCCGCGTTCGCGGCGCTCGGCTGCTCGGGGCTCTACTGGTTCTTGTACCTCGCGCTCCCGGCGCTCGCGGCCGTCGAGATCCTGCGCAAGGGCGGCGACCGCTACCTGGCGGAGGACGCCCCCCAGGTCGTGAGGGTGTTGCGCTGGTTCGCGTCCGCGTACGGATATCTCTGGCTGCTGACCGACTTCCTGCCCACCGCCGACGGCAGCCCGGTCGACCTCCGGGTCGAGGTCGGGGGTCACCCCACGGCTGGCTCGGCCTTGCTCCGGCTTCTCTTCAGCGTGCCGGCGCTGGCCTTGCTGGTCTTGCTCTCGCTCGTCGCCGGAGTCCTCTGGATCGCCGGCGCCGTGCTCATCCTGGTCCGGGAGCGGATCCCGGGGGCGGTCGTCGACTTCCTGGCCTTCACGCTGAGGTTTCAGTTCCAGCTGGTCGCCTACCATCTCTCACTGGTCGACGCCTACCCGTCGCTGCGGACCGACAGGGTCGCGCATGCGACGTAGCGGGGGCCCCAGGCGCCGCGTCGCCGCGATCGCGCCCGCCACGGCGACGCGCCTCGGGTGGGTCCTCGGCGGCGGCGGCGCTCGCGGTGCCTACGAGATCGGCGTCTGCGACTACATCTTCGACGAGGTCGCGCGCGATCTCGGCGCGCCGGTGCCGCTCGACATCCTCTGCGGGACATCGGTGGGTGCGCTGCACGCCTGCGCGCTGGCGGCGGGCGCCGACGAGCCGCGCGCGGCGGTCGGCGCGCTCGTCGATCGCTGGACCCACCTCACGGTCGACGACGTGGTGCGGGTCGATCGGCGCCGCGCTTTCGCCATGATCCGGGCCCTCCTCGGGCGACCGCCGCGCCGCGCGACGCCCGAGGCGAACCAGGGCGGGATCCTCGACCCGCTGCCGCTGGAGTCGCTGCTCTCCGCCGCGGTCCGGTTCGAGCGCATCGGGGACCACCTTCGCCACGGCCGGCTGCGGGCGGTCTCGGTCTCGGCGACGCACGTCGGCAGCGGCCGCACGACCATCTTCTTTCAGGAAGGGGAGGGCGGGCCCCCGCCCTGGACGCGCGGACGAACCTGGGCCTATCCGGTCAAGCTGTCGCGCGAGCACGCGCTGGCCTCTGCCGCGATTCCATTCCTGTTTCCCGCGGTCCGGGTCCGAGGCGCGCTCTATTGCGACGGCTCGCTGCGCCAGCACGTTCCGCTGTCGCCCGCGCGGCGGCTGGGCGCGGGCGCGCTGCTGGTCATGAACCCACGGGGGAGCGGTGCGGCGGTGACCACGATCGAGGAGCCGGTTCGCGAGAAGGCCTTCCCGGGCCCGGTGTTCCTGCTCGGCAAGGTCTTGAACGCGCTCAGCCTCGATCGCGTGGACGGCGACATCGAGCGCCTGGAGCTCATCAACCGTCTCCTCGCCGCGGGCGAGCGGCAGTTCGGGCCATCGTTCCTGGCCAAGATCAACAAGGAGCTCGCCGGCGAGCAGGCCCAGCCGCTGCGGCCGATTCCGCTGCTGCACATCCAGTCGTCGGAGGACATCGGCAAGCTGGCCGCGGCTTACGTCCGCTCCCGCTCGTTCCGCGGGCGCCGTCACGGCTTCGTCGAGCGGGTCCTGGGTCGCCTGGCCGAGCGGGAGTCCGCGACCGAGGCCGACTTGCTCTCGTACCTGCTCTTCGACGGACCGTTCGCCCGCCAGCTCATCGACATCGGCCGCCGCGACGTCCGGGAGCGGCACGACGAGATCGTCGGGTTTCTCCGCGCTCTCATGGCGTCGCGTGCCACGGGAGCGGCCGCCTGACCCTGGGTCCGAAGGCGCGCGCTAGGAGGCCAAGATATCGACGATCGCCGCGAGGAGCTTCTTGGCCTCCGGCTCCGGTCGCTGGAAGCTGTTCCGCCCGATGATGCTGCCGAAGCCGCCGCCGTCCCGGACCGCGCGGACCTCGGCCAGGACGTCCTCGTCGCGCGGCTTGGTCGCCCCGCCCGAGAAGAGCACGATCCGTCGGCCCGCGAACGCCGCCTGCATGACGTGCCGGACCCGGTCAGCCGCCTTTTGGATCGGGATCTTCTGCGCTTCATAGACGGCGCGCGCCTCGGGGCGGGCCAGCCGCGCGGAAGGGAGCTTGACCTTGATGACGTGCGCCCCCAGCTCCGCCGCGATGTGGGCCGCGTAGGCCACGACGTCGATCGCCGTTTCGTCGTCCTTCCCGAGCCCGGCGCCGCGCGGGTACGACCACACCACCACGAGCAGCCCGCGGGCCTTGGCCTCGCGTGCGAGGTCGCGCAGCCGGTCGTACATCTCCAGCCGGTGCGCGGACCCGGGATAGATCGTGTAACCGATT
>DASZVW010000607.1:0-3882 GCA_035546895.1 Polyangia bacterium | reverse complement strand
ACGGCGCTGGGCCCCGACGTGCGCGCCTCGCTGGAGAAGCTGGCTCCGACCTCGCCCGGCTCGGCGACCGCGCTGGTGGCGGTGGTGGCCAGCGCCGATCCGGCCAACGCCGACCTGTGGGTCATCGATCGGGTGACCGGCAAGACGGTGGTCCGCAAGGTGAACGCCGGCGCCGCCGATCCGCCGCGCGTGGCCGAGGTGCTCTCGGTGCGCGCCGTCGAGCTCCTGCGGGCGAGCTTCCTCGAGCTGGCGATCGGGGCGCCGCCCGCCGCCGGCGTCGAGGCGCCGCCCCCCGCGCCGGTGGTCGAGCGCTTCGCCACCGCCGCGCTGGAGGAGGCCGACTGGACCCCCGACTGGACCTGGGCGGTCGAGGCGGGCGGCGGCACCGCCGACGCCGTGGGGGGGCCCTGGAACGCCATCCTCTCGGTGGCGCGGCTCGAGCGCGCGCTCGGGCGGCGGCTCTGCGCGCGCATCACCTTCGCGGGGCTGGGGACCGCGGCGCGCGTGAACACGCCGGGCGGCTACGTGAACCTCTCGCAGACGGTGCTGCTGGCCGAGGCGCTGGTCCGGTTCCGGCGCGGGCGGCGGCTCGAGCCGATCGTGTCGCTGGGCGCGGGGACGCTGCGGCTGGCGGCCGACAGCCACGAGTCCGCGCCCTACGCGGCGGTGAGCGGGGCGCGCTGGGCGGCGGCGGCCGACGCGGGGGTCGGCCTGCGGGTGCCGCTGCGCCGCCACCGGTTCGAGCTGGGGGTCGAGGTCCACGCGCTCTTCGCCCAGCCCTACCCGACGGCGCGCTTCTTCGACACCGACGTGGCCCGCGCCGGGCGGCCGTCGCTGCTCGGCAGCGTCACGCTGCTGGGGGGGATCTGATGGCGCGCCGTCCCCGGTTTCTCGCCCCGGCCCTCGCCGGCGCGGGCCTGCTGGCCGGCCTCGGCTGCTCGCCGGGGCCGATCGACGTGGCGACGCTGCCGTCGGGCGGGCTCCTGAACGGCCTCGTCGCCTATTGGCCGCTCGACGAGGGGAGCGGCACGCTGGCCGACGACGCCTCGGGGAACGAGCGCAACGGGTTCGTCGCCGGCCCGAGCTGGATCCCCGGCCAGTTCGGCTCGGCGCTGCACTTCTCCGGCGCCAACTACATGAGCGCGGGGAGCTTCCCCCCCGCGACGCCGAGCTACAGCGTCTCCGCCTGGGTCCTCATCCAGCCGTACGAGGTGGGCGCGCCCATCGCCAACCTCGTCAGCACCGAGACGCCGGGGGGCGGCTGGGCGCTCTACGCCATGCTCGGCCAGGGGAACGAGAGCTACGTGTTCCAGTTCCTCACGCCCGGCGCCCCGCAGGGCTACACGGTCTCTTGCGCCTGCGTGGTGCCCGGGAGCTGGGTCCACCTGGTGGCGGTGGTCGACGGCGACGCCGCCACGCTGACCTTGTACGTGAACGGCGTCCCCACCACCGTCGCCACCACGAGCGCGCTCTTCCCCGGCAGCTCGGTCCTCTACCTGGCGCGCTCGGCGGCGCTCAGCCCCACCTTCCCGCTCACCGGGGCCCTCGACGACGTGGCGATCTATTCGCGCGCGCTGGTCCCCCAGGAGGTGGCGGCGCTCGGCCAGGGGCCGGTCCTCCCGGCGGCGCCGCCGTAGCGCGCCCTCACTCGGCGGCCGGCATCGCCAGCGCGGCGAAGCGGCCGAAGAACTGGCGCAGCTTCTCCTTGCGCGCCTCGGAGACGTAGTCGAAGTTGGTGCCGCGATCGACCACCTCCCAGAAGTCCTTGGAGGTGATGGCCAGCATCTCGTCGCGGATCGAGCGCAGCCGCTCGGGCGACTCGTTCTTCATGTCGTCGTAGATCGCCTGCGCGCGCGAGGTCTCGCCGCTCACCAGGTAGAACGAGGCCAGCTTGGCCTGCGCCTTGCGCACCCCGCGCAGCGCCCGCTCCTCGGCGCGGTCGTCGATCTCCAGGAAGATCGCCAGCAGCCGGTCGTGCGCGGGCGAGCGCCGCGCGCTGGCCACCTCGCACAGCGCGCAGAGGTCGTAGGCCGCCGTCTCGGTCACGAACCCCATCCCCCCCGCGTGCGCCAGCCGCGCGTAGTACTTGAAGTGGCCGCCGATCTCCACCACCAGCGCCTCCGCCCAGTCGGCGTCGGCCTCGGGCGCCAGCAGCGCCTCGGCGAGCTGCCGGTACTGGTTGAGCACGTTGTAGGCGGTGCGCACGTCCTTGCCGTTGAGCGCCGCGCGCAGGTAGGTGTTCATGAACTTCACCACCAGCGCGAACACCTCGCGGTGGCCGGTGCCGAGCGCCGCCTCGCCCACGTAGCGGGTGTCGATGGCCACCACGTGCGCCATCTCCGGCATGCTGTCGAGCGCGGCGCCGAACACCTCGCGGATCTGCCGCAGCCCCTTCCACTCGAGCCAGGTGCGGTTGCGCGCCAGGTCCTCCAGCGACTCGTCGGCCAGCGCCACGAAGTCGGGGTCGGCGCGCAGCGGGGCGCCGATGGCGAACCACTCGCTCTCCAGCTCGGCCCGGCGCCCCTGGTAGTCGACCAGCAGGCGCCGCATCGCCGCCGAGGCGTCGGAGGCGATCACCTTGTCCTTCTGCCCGAGCGCGTTCACCGCGATGTCGGCCAGGTGCGCGAGGCCGCTCACCGCCTGCGCCTGCCGGGCGGTGAAGGTACGACCACCGCCGTGGCCGCTGGCCCGGGCGTCGCGCGCCGTGGCCCGCTCCAGCGTCTGCACGCCGATGCGGGCGATCACCTTCTCCGGGTCGAGGAAGTCGAACACGTAGGCGAAGTAGGGGACCAGCAGCAGCAGGCTCCCCGACGACATCAGCACCGTGGCGGTGACGGTGGCCTGGGGGACGTAGTCGCCGCGCACGCTGAAGCTGACCCACACCGCCTCGACGCAGGCGATGACGAAGAAGCCCATCACCCCGATGTTGATCTTGTCGCGGAAGAACAGGTCGGCGACCCGCGAGGTGTAGCGGGTGGCGGCCAGCTGCACGACGATGGAGACCACGGTGATGGCGATCCCCAGCACCGAGGCGACCACCTGCGAGAGGCTGCCGAGCGCGTTCTGCATGGTCTGCGGATCGAAGTCGAACAGCTGCCCGAACGGACCCTGCTTGTGGTGGGCGGACCCGGCGTCGATCAGGAAGTAGTCGCAGAGCCAGAGCGCGCCGAACACCGCCAGCGCGAAGCCGGCCAGGGCCGCGAAGGTGAGCAGCGAGCGGCGTCGCTGGCGGGGCGCGCGGGGCGGCATGGACCGGCATGTTACCCTAGAGCGATGTCCGCCGGACCCGCCTCGCCGCCCGACGGCGCGCTGCTGCTCGCCATCGACGTGGGGAACACCAACGTCTCGCTGGGGCTGTTCCAGCGGGCCGCCGGCGGCAAAGCCTGGTCGCTGCGCGCCGACTGGCGGCTCGAGACCCGCAGCGGGCGCACCGCCGACGAGTACGCCGCCCTGCTGGGCGAGCTGTTCCGCCGGGCGGCGCTCGAGCTCGACGCCGTGACCGCGGTGGCCATCTCCTCGGTGGTGCCGCCCGCGCTGGCGCCGCTGGCCCAGCTCTGCCGCCGCCACCTGGAGCTCGAGCCGCTGCTCGTCGGCCCCGGCATCAAGACCGGCGTCCCCATCCTGTACGAGAACCCGCGCGAGGTGGGCGCCGACCGGATCGTCAACGCGGTGGCCGCCTACGAGCGCTGGCCGCAGGGGGCGATCGTGGTCGACTTCGGGACCGCCACCACCTTCGAGGTGGTGTCGGAGAAGGGCGAGTACCTGGGCGGGGTCATCCTGCCCGGGATCGAGATCTCGCTGGAGGCCCTGTTCAGCCGGGCCGCCCTGCTGCCCCGGGTCGAGCTGGTGGAACCGCGCAGCGTGCTGGCCAAGAACACGGTG
>DASZVW010000606.1:0-18070 GCA_035546895.1 Polyangia bacterium | reverse complement strand
GGCGGCGGTAGGGCTCCGAGCGGCGGCGTTCGAGCCCGCACGAAACAGGGGCCAACGTCCGTGGCGCCCGGCGCGCGGCGGTGAGCTCAGACTAACGCGCGGCTCGAAGGCTGCCGCTCGAACAACCTGAACCGCCGCTTGTTTTGCGCTCGTCGGACGCGCGGATACGGCCGCCGGCGAGGGCCCGTTCGAAGGAGGCGCGCGCCGCCGGGCCTGGGCGCGAGGAAGGGCCCGAAGCCCGAGGAACGGGCAAGCCCGAGCGATGGGCCGGGCCGGGCGGCCGGTTACGGGGTGTGAATCTCCGACGGGACCGATCCGGTCGGGAGCGACATCGGGTTGCGCGTCAGGAGGTCGCCGAAGACGCCGATCATCATGACCACGGTGAACACCAGCGACACCGAGAAGACCAGCCGGTTGGCGCCCGGCGCCTCGGTCATGTGCATGAAGAAGAGGACCACTAAGGTGGCCTTCGCGCAGGCGATCAGCAGCGCCAGGTAGATGTTCGGGTGGTAGTGGCCGGTGTAGACCGTCAGCCCCGTGAAGGTCAGGAGCAGGATCCAGACGATCCAATAGCGCCCGGTCCCGTGGTGGTGCTCGGCCTTTCCGGATTCGCTGTGGGCTGGTTCGTGGGCCACGATTGACTCTCCGGTGCGCTAGATCAGGTAGAGGAGCGGGAACAGGAAGATCCAAACCAGGTCGACGAGGTGCCAGTAGAGGCCGCCGAGCTCGACCGGCACGTAGTAGCTCGACGAGAACTCGCCCTTCATCACCCGCGCCAGGACCCAGATCAGGATCGACATCCCGACGATGACGTGGATGGCGTGCAGCCCGGTGGTCAGGAAGTAGATCGTGTAGAAGAGGTTGGCGCCCGGCGCCGTCACCTCTTCGTAGTGATAGAAGGCGCCTGGCAGCGCCCCCTCCTGGAACTTGTGGTGGTACTCGATCGCCTTGATGCACAAGAAGGCGACCGCGCAGACGACGGTGAAGATGAGCAGCCCCGCGCAGAGCTTCTGTTTGTTCTGCTTGATGGCGTGGTAGGCGAGCGCGACCGTCAAGCTGCTGGTGATGAGGACGATGGTGTTGGTCGTCCCCGCCCAGAGGTCGAGGTGGCGCGACGCCTCGTGGAAGGCCTCGTAGTAGAAGTGCCGGTAGACGGTGTAGCCGAGGAAGAGGCCCGCGAAGAGCAGCACCTCCGTCCCCAGGAACAGCCACATCCCGAGGCGGACCGCATAGTCCTGCTTCTCGATGGTGTCGAAGTGGTGGGCGAGGTGCGGGGTGGCGTGGGCGCCGTCAGATGACGACATGCTCCACCTCCTCTCCCGGGTCCTGGTACGAGTGCGAGTCCTGGGTGATCACGGGCGTCACGTCGAAGTTGTGCTTGGGGGGCGGCGAGGTGGTCATCCACTCGTAGCCGCGCGACCCCAGCGGGTTGTCGGAGGCGCGCTCGCCGTGGACCAGCGCGTAGATGAGGTAGATAAGGATGATGAGGAAGCCGAAGGCGAGCAGCGAGGCGCCGGCCGTCGAGGCCACGTTGAGCGACTGGAACCGCTCCGGGTAGATGTAGTAGCGGCGCGGCATCCCGCCGTTCCCCATCAGGAACTGCGGGATGAAGGTGGCGTTGAACCCCAGCACGATGAGCGAGGCCGCCACCATCGCCCACCCCTCGTGGTACAGGCGGCCGAACATCTTGGGGAACCAGTAGTGGAGCGCGATGAGGAAGGCCATGATCACCGCGCCCACCATGATGAAATGGAAGTGGGCGATGACGAAGTAGGTGTCGTGCCAGTGCACGTCGAGCGACACCGTCGCCACCGCGATCCCCGTCATCCCGCCGAACACCACGAAGAAGAGGAAGCCGCAGATGTAGATCATCGGCGCCGAGATGATGATGGCGCCCTTGTAGAGCGTGGCCACCCAGTTGAAGACCTTGATGGCGGTGAAGACGCCGACCAGCATGGAGATGACGGCGAAGGCCCCGTTGTCGTAGACCGACTGCCCGGAGACGAACATGTGGTGGCCCCAGGCGAAGAACCCCACGAAGGCGATCCCCAGCGAGGAGTAGGCGATCGCCTTGTAGCCGAAGATGTTCTTGCGCGTGTAGGCCGAGATGGCGTCGGAGACGACGGCCATCGACGGCAGCACCATGATGTAGACCGCCGGGTGCGAGTAGAACCAGAACATGTGCTGGAACAGCACCGGGTCGCCGCCGCGGGCCGGGTCGAAGAAGCCGAAGTGGCCGACCTTCTCGATCCCCACCAGCATGACGGTGAGGCCGATGACCGGCGTGGCCAGCACCTGGATGATGCTGGTGGCGTAGATGCCCCACACGAACAGCTGCAGCCGCATCCAGCCCATGCCGGGGGCGCGCAGCGTGTGGATGGTGACGATGAAGTTGAGGCCGGTGAGGATCGACGAGAACCCCAGGACGAAGATCCCCAGCACGATCGGGAACACCGTGGTCGGGGTAGTCGTGCTGTAGGGAGCGTAGAGCGTCCACCCGGTGTCGGTGCCGCCCATGATCATCCCGACCAGCGCCAGCGTGGCGCCCGTCCAGTAGAGGTAGAGCGACAGCAGGTTCAGCTTGGGGAAGGCGACGTCCTTGGCCCCCAGCATGAGCGGCAACATGAAGTTGCCGAACACGCCGGGGATGGCCGGGATCATGAAGAGGAACACCATGGTCACGCCGTGCAGCGTGAACATCCGGTTGTAGGTGTTCGCCCCCATGATGGTCGGGCCGGGCGTGAGCAGCTCGAGCCGCAGCGCCATCGCGAAGATACCGCCCAGCAGGAAGGCGATCAGCACCGAGACCAGGTACATGACGCCGATCCGCTTGTGGTCGATGGTGGTGAGCCACGACCAGACGCCGCGGTCGGCGTTCAGGTAGTTCACCGCCGGCGGCGACGGGCTATCGGTGCTGAGCTGGCTTGACTGGCTCATAGATCGCTTCCTTCGAGGGGACGGCCTCGAGACCCGGCGTGCGGAGGGACTTGATGAACTCGACCAGCGCGGCCGCGTCGGGCGCCGCCAGCCGCCCCTTGTAGGTCGGCATCACCGGCTTGAACCCCTTCACGATCTTGGCGCGCGGATCGATCATCGAATCGGTCAGGTAGGCCTCGTCGGCGATGACGGTCGAGCCGTCCTCGAGGGTCTCCTTCTTGTCGTAGAGATCGAGCCAGGTGGGGCCGATGTGCGGCTCGCCGTCGAGCGAGTGGCACTTCACGCACCCCTGGGCCATGGCCACCCGCTTGCCGTACTCGACCAGCGAGCCGTGGAAGTCGGGCCCGTCGTCGCCGCCGGAGTCGACGCGCGCCGAGAGCTGACCCTTGCGCTGGTCGAGCAGCCACTGGTCGAACTCCGGCCCCGGCATGACCACCACCTCGCCCCACATCTGCGAGTGCCAGGTGCCGCAGTACTGCGAGCAGAGGACCTGGTAGCGGCCCGGCTTGGTCGCCTCGAACCAGGTCTCGGTGTAGCGGCCCGGGATGACGTCCTGCTTGATGCGGAAGTCGGGGACGAAGAACGAGTGGATGACGTCGCGGCTGGTCATGAGCAGCCGCACCGGCCGGTTGGCCGGGACGTGCAACGTCCCGATGGCGTTCGGCCCTTCCCCGCCGTACGAGAACTTCCACATCCACTTCTTGGCCATCACGTACACGTCCATCGCGTCCTCGGGCGGCGTCGTGTACCAGACGTAGTCCTGGTAGCCCTGCACGAACCAGAGCAGGAAGAAGAAGAGCGGCAGGCCGATGACCACGATCTCGAACTTCACGCTGGGGACGACGATCGGCGTCGACTGGCCTTTGCGGCGCTCGCGGTACTTGAAGAGGAAGATGATCGCCAGGAGCCCCGTCAGCGCCGAGGCCAGCATCGTCACGGTGATGACGAAGAAGTGGAGCCGATCGACCCGCACCGCGAAGGTCGCGTTCGGATCGGGGAGCCACAGCAGGTGGCGGAGCAGATCTTCGAACGGGGTCACGCCATCCTCCCATGGGTCGTCGCCGCGGCGTGCGCGGGACGCCTCTGTCTTTTCATGGCCAGCTCCTTCCGCCAGAGGACGGTCAGGAGACCGGCCAGGGCGAAGAACACCAGCCCGGCGCCGATGCGCATGAAGCCCAACACGAACGGGGCGTAGCGCCGCTTGGCGGGGTCATACCGGTAGCAAGAGAGAATCACCTTGTCGAGCGAGGTCCCGACCCGGCCGCCGCTCGCTTCGACCAGCGCCATGCGGAAGTCGCGCGGCGGGTAGTCGACGCCGTAGAGGTAGCGGGAGATGGTGCCGTCCGGCGCCAGCACGAAGGCGACCGCGTCGTGGGCGAACTGCTTCGAGGTGGGGTCGTACTTGTAGCGGAAGCCGACCGCGTCGGCGAGCTGCCGCGCCGCCGCGCCGCCGTCGACCGACGACAGCCAGAACGGCCACGCCTCCCGCGTCAGGGGTTTCCCGTCGGCGCCGGCGCCGGCCAGCTCCAGCACCCGGTGCTGGTTCTGCTGCAGCAGCTTGGGGTCCTCGCCCGGATCGATGCTGATGTCGACCGCGCTCCAGTCCTTGCCGAGCACCAGCCCCATCGTGCGCGCCGCCTTGGCCAGCCCGTCGAGCACCAGGCCGCAGAGCATCGGACAGCGGTGATAGCCGAGCGTCACCACCACCGGCTTCCCCTGGCCCAGCAGGCTGTCGAGCGACTTCGGCGCGCCCGTCACGTCGGTGAAGGTCAGGCCGCGCGGGACGCGCTCGCCGAGGTGCTCGATGACGTCGATGTCCTGCAGCGCCGCCAGCGGCTCGGTGGTCCCCTGCGGGAAGACCACCTCGGGCTCGGCGTGCGCGGCGGCCGCGCCGAGCAGCAGCGGCGCCAGCGCCAGCGCGAAGGTCACCCGCCGCTTCATTTGGGGGCTCCGTCGGGGAGCATCCCGCCCGCCACCTCGTCCATGGCGCGCTCGATCGGGATGTGGACGATCCCCTTGCTGCGGTCGATCCAGCCGTAGCCGTTGAGGCGCGCGGCCCGCTCGGCGCGCCAGGTGGCGAGCCGGTGGTCCCCCTCGAACAGCACCTGATCGACGATGCCGATCTCGGCGGCGCCCAGGTTCGGCACGTGCGGCACGCCCGTCGTGGCGTGGGCCTTCTTGGTCTCGTGGTGGAGGATCCCCACCGCCCAGATCGTCCCCAGCGCGAAGGCGATCAGCGAGAAGACGCCGACCAGGATCACCTTGGTGTAGTCGATCTGGTCCTCGGACTCGTGTCCGGGGGCGGGGCCGTTGCCGGTGTGCGTGTCGTGGCTGCTCATGACTAGGGCTGCCTGTACCGAATCGACTCGGCGATGTAGGGGTCCTTGACCGGAACCGGGAGCTTGCCGCGCAGGCGCGTGACGCCGAAGGCGATCCCCAGCAGCCCGACGCCGAAGAAGGCCGGCAGGTCGGTCCAGTGGAAGTGGTACCCGTCGGGGTTGAGGCTCGGCAGGATCAACCAGCAGACGTCGATGTAGTGGATGAAGAGGAGCCATCCGGCGACCACCGCCAGCTTGCGCGGGTTGCGCTTGAGCGACCGCGAGAGGAGCGCGCCGAAGGGGATGAAGAAGTGGCCGAAGATGAGCAGCACGCCGAAGGGGACCCAGCCGGCGCCGAAGCGGGTGATGTAGAACGGCGTCTCCTCCGGAAGCCCGGCGATCCAGATGAGCAGGAGCTGCGAGAAGGCGATGTAGGTCCAGAAGCAGGTGAACGCCAGCATCAGCTTGCCGATGTTGTGCGTGTGCTCGTCGTTCATGTTCCCGCCGAACACGCCGCGCGAGCGGCCCATGCTGGTGATGATCGCCAGCAGCGACAGCGAGGAGATGAAGCTCCCGGCGAAGTAGTAGACGCCGAAGATGGTCGAGAACCAGGTGGGGTTCAGGCTCATCAGCCAGTCGAAGGCCGCGAAGGTCATGGCCATGGCGATGAACGGCAGCCCGCCCGCCGAGAGGTTGCGCTGCTTCTGCAGCAGCATGACCTCGCCCGTGGTGTCCTGCTTGAGCGACCAGCCGTACAGCCGCTGGGCCACGAAGATCGCGAAGGCGAAGTAGAGGATCCCGCGGATCGCGAAGCCCTTGACGTTCAGGTAGGCGGCCTTCCCGGCGATGAGCTTGAGCGTCTCCCGCCCCAGGCTGGCCGGCGGCGCCACCCAGATGTACGTCTGCTTGATCCAGATGATGACCGGGATGAAGAGGATCAGGAAGATCACCACCGAGGCCGACATCGCCTCGACCGGCCGGCGCAGGACCGTCATCCAGCGCGCGTGCGTGGCGTGGAAGATCATGAGCAGGATGACCGAGGCGTAGGAGATCCCGCCCCAGTAGCAGAAGGCCACCAGGTACGAGAAGCAGGCCTCCTTCGACCCCGTCGCCATCATGATGATGGTGACGAGCGTCAGCAGGACGCCGACGATCCCCCCGCCCATCACCCAGCCGCTCCCCCCCTTGAAGGGAGCCAAGTCCAGCGTCCGGTTGGCCGGCGCGGGCGCGTGCGACGTTGCGGCGCTCACCGCTTCTCCTCCTGCTGCTGCTGTTCGGAAGGCAGGGCCGGGGGCGCCGCGGGCGGCGCGCCTTGCACGTCCGCCGGCAACGCATCCAGCTGCTGCCGGATGTCGGGCGGCAACGCGCCGACCGCCGTGGTCTGGCTGAGCTGCAACGCGCGGATGTAGGCCACCACCGCCCAGCGCTCCTCGACCGTCAGCTCGGCGGCGTAGGAGGCCATCAGGCCGAAGCCCTTGGTGGCGACCTCGAAGATGTACCCGGCCGGCTTGGCCACGTACTTGGGATCGATGAGCGACGGCGGCGGCCGCAGCGCCATCTGCGTCCCCACGATGCTCTTCCCGTCGGCCAGCGGGCCGTGGCAGGTGGCGCAGGTGATGTCGAACCGCTTGCGCCCGAGCTCGAGCAGCTTGCGCGAGATCGGGATCGGCACCGTCGCCACATAGTTGGGGATCGCCTCCATGTTCGGCTGCACCGGCCCGTCGGGATCGCGGCCGGTGGTGAGGCGCGGGTTCAGCGTGATCCGCTCGCGCGGCACGGTCCCCTCGGGCGGCGCGCGCATCGAGAGGCCGTCGGCGTAGAAGTCGCTCTCCTTGTAGCGGGTCGACCGCGGCTGCCGGTCGGCCATCGGGTCGAGGATCTGCTCGTCGCAGGAGGCGACCGCCGTCAGCCCCATCAGGAGCGAGAGGGCCTGCGCGAGCGCGAGCTTGTGGGCGCGCGTGGTCATCGTTCGGACTCCGTGACCAGCTCCGCCGACAGGGCGCCCGCCGCCTGCGCGGCCTCGAACGCCTTCTGCGGATCGCCGTCCGGCGGCAGCTCGATCGAGAGGAAGTAGGCGTCGACCGCGGCGCGGGCGAAGTCCTCCGACTCGAACACCGGGTGGTAGGGGTGCGGCAGCTTGGCCAGCGTGAAGAAGCCGAAGAACGACGAGCCGGCCGCCAGCAGGATGGCCAGCTCGAAGGTGATCGGGATGTTCGCGGCCGGCGCGTGCAGCGGCCGGTTCGCCACGTTGATCGGGAAGTCGATCACGTTGCAGAAGTAGATCATCGAGTAGGCGATGCACATCCCGGCGATGGCGCCGCAGAGGACGATGAGCGGGATCTTGGGGCGCCCGAGGCCGAGCGCCTCCTCCATCCCGTGCAGCGGCATCGGCGAGTGGCTGTCGAGATCCTTGTAGCCGGCCTCGCGCACCTTGCGGGTGCCGCTCACCAGCCCCTCGGGGGTGGCGAACTCGGCCAGCACGAACCGGCGCGCGACGAAACCGGAGTCCTCGTGACCGGCTGACATCAGTGGGTCTCCCCGACCGGCTCGGCGGTCGGATCGTGCGCCAGCTCGTGGCGCAGCTCCTTGATCTCGGTGACCGCCACGGCCGGCACGAACTTGAGGAACAGGAGGAACAGCGTCGAGAACAGGCCGATGGTCCCGATGAAGAGGCTGAAGTCGACCCAGGTCGGCGAGTAGTTCTCCCACTTCGAGGGGAGGAAGTCGCGGTGGAGCGAGGTGAGGATGATGGTGAAGCGCTCGCACCACATGCCGACGTTGATGAGGATCGAGGCGAACCAGAGGACCAGCACGTTGGTGCGCGCCCGCTTGGACCAGAAGATCTGCGGCACCACGCAGTTGCAGAAGATCATCAGCCAGTAGATGGGCGCCATCGGCCCGTGCTGGCGGACCCGGAAGAACTCGGAGAACTCGTAGGGGCTGCCGCTGTACCAGGCGATGAAGTGCTCCATCGCGTAGCCGTAGGTCACCATCATCCCCGTGACGAGCATGACCTTGGCCATGTTCTCCAGGTGCTTCAGGGTGATGACGTGCTTGAGCCCCAGGAACTGGCGGGCCGGCAGCATCCAGGTGATGACCATCGCGAAGCCCGAGAACACGGCGCCGGCGACGAAGTACGGCGGGAAGATCGTGGTGTGCCAGCCGGGGATCACCGACACGGCGAAGTCGAAGGACACGATCGTGTGGACCGAGAGCACCAGCGGCGTCGCCAGGCCGGCCAGCAGCAGGTAGGCCCACTTGTACTCGGCCCAGTGCCGCCCCGACCCGCGCCAGCCGAGCGCGAAGATCCCGTAGATCATCCGCTTGGTCTTGCTCTTGGAGGAGTCGCGCAGCGCCGCCAGATCGGGCACCAGGCCCAGGAACCAGAACAGCAGCGAGACCGTGAAGTAGGTGGAGACCGCGAAGACGTCCCAGGTCAGCGGGCTCTTGAACTGCGGCCAGATCCGCTGCACCGACGGGTACGGCATCAGCCAGTAGGCGGCGAACCAGGGTCGCCCGGTGTGCAGCAGCGGGAAGAGCAAGGCGCAGATGACCGCGAACAGCGTCATCGCCTCGGAGAAGCGGTTGATCGAGGTCCGCCACTTCTGTTGGAACAGCAGGAGGATGGCGGAGATCAAGGTCCCGGCGTGACCGATACCGATCCACCAGACGAAGTTGATGATGCCGAACGCCCAGCCGACGGGGATGTTGTTTCCCCAGACGCCGATACCCTTGTAGAGCGTCCAGCAGATGGCGATGACCAGCAGGCTGAGCGCCGACAGCGCGCAGCCGAACAGGGCCCACCAGCCCTTCCCTGCCCCACGCCAGACGTGGTCGAGGAGGCTGTCGTTGATGGTCTTGTCGGTGTGCTTCCCCTCGAGCAGCAGGAGCGGCTCGAGCGGATCACGCGACAGGTTGGGAGCGGCCATCGCCTTAGTCCACCTTCACCAGATCGGGGTTGGGATTGCGCACGCGCGCGAGGTATGCCGTGCGCGGCCGGGTGCCGAGCTCGTGCAGGAGATCGTAGCGACGCGAGTCGGCGTGGAGCTTGGTGACCTTGGCCTCGGGGTCGTTGAGCGACCCGAAGGTGATCGCCTGCGTGGGGCACCCCTGCTGGCAGGCGGTCTGGAGCTCGCCGTCGGCGATGGCGCGCCCCTCGACGCGGGTGGCGATCCGCTTGCGCTCGATCCGCTGCACGCAGTAGGTGCACTTCTCCATCACGCCGCGCGAGCGGACCGTGACGTCGGGGTTCATCCCCAGCTCGCGCGCCGGGCTGATGTCGCCGGTGTAGTCGAGGAAGTTGAAGCGCCGCACCTTGTACGGGCAGTTGTTGCTGCAGTAGCGGGTGCCGATGCAGCGGTTGTAGACCATCTCGTTCAACCCCTCGTCGCTGTGGACGGTGGCGTTGACCGGGCAGACGTACTCGCAAGGCGCCGTCTCGCACTGCACGCAGGCGAGCGGCTGGGTGATCATCTCCGGCTCGTCGACCGGGCCGCTGAAGTAGCGGTCGATGCGGATCCACTGCATCTCGCGGCCGCGCCAGACGCCGTCCTTGCCGACCACCGGGATGTTGTTCTCCGACTGGCAGGCGACCACGCAGGCGTTGCAGCCGGTGCACTTGTTGAGGTCGATCGCCATCCCCCACTTGTACTGCTCGTGGCTGTAGTCGTGGGGCTCGTGGATGACCGCCTGCGGGCCGCGGCGCTCCTCCAGCTCCTCGTGGAACATGGAGCCGGCGCTCAGCACCTCGGCGATCGGCGCCTCCACGGCGGGGGGCGGGATGTCGCGCCCGTCGGGCGACATGGTCCAGTGGTCCTGGGTGATGGCCAGCCGGTGGTGGCGCCCGGTGTTGGTCACCGCGGCGCCGCGATCGAACCAGAGGGCGTCGCTGGTGCGCAGGCCGCCGGCGTCGAAGCCGACCCCGCGGCCGACGTGGCCGGTGTTCACCCGGCCGTAGCCGAGCGGCAGCGTGATGACGTCGTCGGCGTGGCCGGGGACGATCATCGCCGGCGCCTCGAGCGTGCGATCGCGGCAGGTGATGGCCACCACGTCGCCGGTCTCGACGCCCAGCCGATCGGCGGTCGTCTGCGAGAACATGGCGACGTTGTCCCAGGTCAGCTTGGTCACCGGGTGCGGCAGCTCCTGGAGCCAGCCGTTGTTGGCGAAGCGGCCGTCGAGGGTCTTGGGATCGGGGGCGAAGGCGATCTCCATCCCCGCCCGCCCCGCGTCCTTGGCCAGCAGCGGCGCCGCGGCCTGCGCCAGCGCCTGCGAGTTGATGGTCAGCCCCTGCTCGGCCGCCGCCCCGGTGTCGGGGACGATGCCGTCGGCCAGCCAGCGCTCCCAGACGCCGTCGAACGACCCGGCCAGGTTGGCCGGCAGCTTGGACATCCCGCTCCAGTACTTCTGGAGCAGCGCGTGCGTGCCGACATCGCCGTCGCCGACGAACGCCGCCAGCACCTCGGCCTCGGTCTTGCCGCCCCACAGCGGCGCCACCAGCGGCTGCACCACGGTGACCACGCCGTCGGTGGCGCGGCCGTCGCCCCACGACTCGAGCGGGTGCGCCGCCGGGATGAAGAAGTTGCAGGTCTGCGCCGTCTCGTCCTCGTAGAGCCCGTGGTAGACGACGTTGGGGACGCGCTTGAGGAGCGCCTCCATCTTGAAGTCGACCGGGGCGCTGTAGGCCGGGTTCTCGGCGGTGACGACCAGCGTGTCGATGGCGCCCCCCGCGATCTCCTCGACCAGCGCCCGCAGCGGCTCGACGCCGGTGAGGGGGTCGGTGGTCAGCGGCGCGCCGTACTCCACGGTCGAACCGATGTTGCCGAGCGCGGCGTTGAGCGCGGCGGCCAGCGCGTGCACCACCGCCGGCTGCCGGCGGCCCGCGATCACCAGCGAGCGGCCGCGGTTCTTCTCCAGGTCGCCGGCCAGCGCCACCATCCACTTCGAGTCCCACAGCCCCGCGCCGTGCCCCAGCGAGCCGACCGGCCCCAGCGCCGACAGGCCGCGGCCCGAGAGCATCGCGCAGAGCCCCGCCGCGAAGGTGCCGACGTCGCCGCCGCGCATCCGCATCCGGTGATCGGCGAAGGCGCCGGTCACCGTCATGGCCGGCTCCACCACGTAGAGGCGGTTCATGTCGCGCGCCGGCTCGCGCCGGGCCGCGAACTCGCGCGCCAGCCGCGTCTGCTCGGGGCCGTCGTTGAGGAAGTCCGAGTCGAGCGAGAGGACCACCGAGGCCGCCGACAGGTGGTGGCGCGGCATCAGCGGCTTCCCGAACGCCATCTTGGCCCCCTCGATGGCCCCGTCAGGGGCGATCGACGAGTAGCTGACGAACTTGGCGCGCGGGAACTTCTCCAGGACCCGCCGCCGCAGATCGGCCAGCAGCGGCGAGGCGGTGGGGCCGGTCAGGAAGCGCAGCCCGGCGCCGCCGTTGGCCGCCCAGCCGGCCGAGCGGAACTTGACGTCGCCCAAGAAGGTCGGCCAGGCGATCTCCGAGCGCCCCCGCCGCATCTGCTTGGCGCGGTCGTCGTCGTAGAGCCCCAGGATCAGCGCCTGCTCCGAGACGGTGGTCGAGCCCAGCGTCTCGGGGTGCGCGGGGTTCCCCTCGACCTTGGTGGGGTGCCCCTCGTGGCTCTCGACCAGGAGGCCGCTCGTGTACCCCTCCTCCGCGTAGCCGGTCGCGAAGTGGAGCGCGTTGCCGGGCGTCTCCTCCTCGGGGCGGCGCACGAAGGGGACGATCTTCTCGTTGGGCTTGCGGCAGGCCGCGGCGCCCGCCGCGACGGCGGTCGAGACGCCCAGGACCTGCATGAAGCTGCGGCGCGAGACGCCCGACAGCTCCGAGGCGCCGCCCGGGAACTCGTTGGCCGCGCCCGGCGTGGCGGTGACCAGCACCCGCTCCTCGATCGACCGCCAGAGCTTGCGCGGGGCGTTCGAGTGGCCACCCGGCGCGCCGTCAGACTGGACGATCGGCAGCGACCGCCGCGCGCGATCCTTCGCGCGGGCTTCGTGGTTGTCGTCGCAGCTCATGGCGTGGGCCTCATCGGTGGCAGGTGGTGCAGCTGGTCCGCGTGTGCACGTTGTTCTGCGCCGCGAGCAGCTTGCCGGTTTCCAGCGGATCGCCTTCCGGCTTCCAATCCATGTTGGTGACCTCCGAGACCGGCCGGAGGTTGGCTTCGGGGTGGCGGTGGCAGCCGAGGCAGAACCCCATCGTGAGCGTGGTGTCCTTCTGGACCGCCGGCATCTCGTCGACGCGGCCGTGGCAGCTGACGCAGCCGACGCCCTTGTTCACGTGAATGGAGTGATTGAAGTAGACGAACTCGGGCACCTTGTAGACCCGACGCCACTCGATCGGCTTGTTCTGGATGAAGCTCTCGCGCACCGGCTCGAGGAAGGGGCTCTTGTTCCAGATCTGCGAGTGGCAGTTGAGACAGAGCTGCGTGGGCGGGATGCTCGCCGAGGGCGACTTGTCCACCGTGTTGTGGCAGTAGCGGCAGTCGATCCCCTCGTCACGCGTGTGATGGCGGTGATCGAACTGGATGGGCTGCTCGATCGGATCCTGCATGCCGCGCGCGTAAGGCGTCTGCGCGTACAGCAACAGGCCTCCCGGAACCCCCAACGCTCCCGCCGCCACGACAAACAGAGAGACCTTTGCGAGCGTGTTGTGCTTGGGTCGAAAGAGAGGACTCATCCTCGTCGCGGAGCATTTAGGCCGAGTGTGGGCGCCACGTCAAGTGAAGTATTCGAGGATCGTCACTTGTTTGGCGGAAGGGCCGAATCGCCGGCGAAACCTGCGGATCAAAACCCGATCTTCCGCATCAAGAATCGGGGCAAGAACCGAATCACCAGCATGACGAGCGCCCAGATCCTGGGCGCGTAGACCACCGGCCGGCCGCGATCGATCGCCCGCAGCACGCGCGCGGCCACGGCGTCGGGCTCGCCGGCGAACGGCGGCGTCTTCAACCCCTCGGTCATGCCGGTGCGGACGAAGCCGGGCTTCACGCAGACGGTGCGCAGCCCCCGCGCCCGGAACTTGTGGTCCAGCCCCTCGAGGTAGCGCGAGAGGCCCGCCTTGGCGGCGCCGTAGAGCACCACCGGCTTGCGGCCGCGCTCGCCGGCGACGGAGCTGAACACGCACAGGGTCCCGCCGCCGCGGGCGAGCAGCCGGCGGCGCGCCTCCTCGCAGAAGACCACGGTGTTGGCGAAGTCGACCGTCAGCAGCCGGCGCGCCAGCTCCGGATCGGCCTCCAGCGCCTCTTGCGTGGCGAACAGGCCGGCGGTCACCACCACGCAATCGAGCCCGCCGAGCGCCGCCTCGGCGGCGTCGAGCGCGGGCGCGAACTCCGCCGGGCGCTCGAGATCGCAGGCCGCGCAGCCGACGGCGCCGGCCGGCCGGCCGGCCCGGGCCTCGAGATCGCGCGCGCTCCTGGCCAGCTCCGCGCCGTCCCGTCCGAGCAGGAAGAGCTCCGCGCCCCGCGCGGCGAGCTGCCGGGCGAGCGCGCGCCCCATCCCCTTCGTGGCGCCGAGGATCACCGCCTTCATGGCGGCGGATCTATATCACTGACGGCCCGCCGGGCCGCGCGCCGGCGTCAGGTCGACGAGCGGACGGCGGCCATGTTCCGGCGGCGCAGCTTCTCCACCAGCGTGGTCCGCCCGAGGCCGAGCAGCTTGGCCGCCTCTTTCTTGTTGCTGTGCGTCTGCTCGAGCGCCGCCCGGATATAGGCGTCCTCGAGCTCGCGCAGCAACACCGGCAGGTCGACCGGCAAGGTCACGACCGGGGCCGGCGTGGTCGGCTCGGGGTTCAGCTCGGCGTCATCTTGAGGAAGAGGGGCCCAGGCTGTATTCCCCGCCCCGTCACGAGAGGTCATGCGCCGTTCATCGTCCGCTCGCGCGCGCATCTTTAGCTGCCGCCCCGACCCGTCGACAGATAGCTCAGGGGGAACGCCGGGTGTCCGACCGACATCAAGGATCCGGGAGGCTGTCGCGCCCGCCACCGACGGGGCCGCGCCCGGCCGTCCGCGTGCGGATGCTGTCGACCGGCCGCTGGCGCCCGCCGCTGGGGCAGACGCCGATGACCGGACGCCGCGCGCCCCGGGTGGTCGCCGTGGGCGGGGCGGTGCCCGGCGCCGGCAAGAGCCTGGTGGCCGCCAACCTGGCGGTGGCCCTGGGCGGCCTCGGCCGCCAGGTGGTGCTGGCCGATCTGGACCTCACGGCGCCGCGGCAGCACGCGCTGTTCGGCGTCGAGCCGGCCGAGGGGAGCGAGCGCCCGACCGGCGTCCGCAACGTCCGCCTCTGGCCGGCCGCCACCGTGCTCGGGGCCGCGCGCGACCCGGAGGCCCGGGCGGCGGCGATCGCGGGCCTGTCGACCCTGGACGCCGACGCGGTGATCGTCGACCTCGGGAGCGGCGCCCGCGACGATCTCTGGAACTTCTTCTCCGGCGCCGAGCGGCTCCTGGTGACCACCGGCGAGCGGGCCGCGCTGGCGGCGACGCACGCCTTCCTTCGCGACGCGGCGGCGCGCGCCCGCCGGTTGCACGGCGCCGAGGCCCCCGCCGTGCTGGCCCGGTTCGCCGGGGGGATCGTGGGGAACGCCGCCGCGGCCCCCGAGGAGGCCGAGCTGTTCCACGCCTTCGCGCGCCTGGTCCGCGAGGAGCTGGGGATCCCGCTCGCCGCCCTCGGCTGCCTGCGCGAGCGCGAGCGCGTCGCCCGCTCGATCGCCGCCGGCAAGCCCCTCTGCGCCCAGAAGGGGATCGACGACGAGGTGCGGACCTTCCACCAGCTGGCCGAGACGGTGGTCACCGAGCGGGGGGAGGCGGCGCTCGACTGCCCGCTCGACGCCGCCCCGGCGGCGCCCAGCCCGGCGGTGGCCATCGACGTCGGCCGCTACCAGCGGCGGCACCCGCGCTTCCCCGTCGACTGGGCGGCGACGCTGGAGGTCGGGGGCGAGCCGAACGCGGTGCGCGTCCGCGACGTCTCCGAGAGCGGCGCCGCCATCGAGACCACCGTCGCCCTGCGCCCCGGCGACCGGGCGGCGCTGCACTTCTATCAGCTCGACGGCCAGCCGGCGGTCGAGGTGGTGGTGAAGAACGTGGTCGGCGCGCTCAACCGCGTCGGCCTCGGCTTCGTCCAGCGCGGCGACGCCGCCGCCCGGATCGTGCGGGCGGCGCGGGCGCGGCTGGCGGCGTCTTGACCGCCGCGCCCCGGCGCGGGAGGCTGACCGGGTCGTGGTTGGCCGCCGCCCGCCGTCACACCTCGCCGGCCACGCCGCCTTGGCCGGCCTCGCCGCGCTCGGCCTGACCGCGCTCGGCTGCCACGAGCGCAGCTACGTCCCGCCGGCCGACGCGGGGCCGCGCGCCGACGCGGCCGGCGACGCGCTCACGCCGCTCACGCTCGACATCTCGGTGACCGGCTGCGCCGCCTTCGACGTGACGGCCGTGGTCTGCAGCGGTCCGGCGCCGCTCACGGTCTCGTTCGCGCCGGTCGCCTCGCCGACGCTGACCACCTTCCGCTGGACCTTCGGCGACGGGACGGCCCCCTCGACGGAGCCGGCCCCCACGCACACCTACGCCCTGCCGGGGAGCTACGACGTCGGGGTGACCGGCCAGGGCGCGTCGGGGACCGTCGCCCAGGTCCGCCACGGCCTGGTCTCCGTCCTCTCCCTCCCCACCGGCGCGGCCTGCGACGTCGACAGCCAGTGCGGCAGCGGCCTCGCCTGCCTCTGCAAGCTCGGCTCCGGGTGCGGCGCCGCCTTCGCGCGCGGCATCTGCTCGACCGCCTGCCCGACCGGCTTCTGCGGCACCGGCGCCGTCTGCGCCGCCATCGCGCTCGGCGCGCCGGTCCCCGACGGCGGCCCGCCCGCGCCCGTCTGCCTCGCCGACTGCTCGGGCGGCGCCGCCTGCGCGCCCGGCTTCGTCTGCCAGCAGCTCCGGAGCGGCGGCGGCGCGTCCGGCTGGATCGACGCCTGCCTGCCGCTCGGGGCCGCGGGCGACTTCGGCAGTTCCTGCCGGGACGCGAACGACGTCCTCCAGGACGCCGCCTGCACCACCGGCTTCTGCGCCGACCTCGGCGTGCTCGGGATGTGCAGCGCCCCCTGCGGCGGCGGGCAGCCCTGCCCGCCGGGCGCCGCCTGCGCGACGGTGGCCGGCGCCGCGACGCCGCTCTGCCTGCCGGCCTGCTCCGCCGCCACGCCGTGCACGGGTGATCCGGGCCTCGGGTGCGTGGTGGCGGAGGCGGCCGACGCCGGGACCGACGGCGGCCTGGCGATCAGCGCGGGCGCCCCGGGCGTCGCCTACTGCGCGCCCGAGTCCAGGTGACGAGCGCGGGCGCCCGCCGGCGCCGGGCGCCCGCCGTCACTCGTCGTCGGCCTCTTCGGTCTCGCGCGGCCGATCCATCTTCCGCTCGACCTCGGCGATCTTCTCCTTCGCCGCGCCGGCCACGCGCTCGACCGTCCCCTCCCCCTGCATCGCCTTGTTTCCGCTCAGCGCGCCCCCGGCCTCCTTCGCGCGCCCCTTGAGGTTCTCCGCCTTCCCTTTGATCTCACGCTTGAGCTCGTCTTTCATCTCAGACCCTCCCGCTCGAAAGCTGGCCACGGGGCGCGGCCGGTCAATGTGCGGGGATCCGGCGGCGTCACCGTGCCTCCACGCGGGGTTACGGTCCGGGCGTCTCCCGGAACGGCGACCCCCGAAAACCGCGGCGCCGACGACGGCACGGCGATTGAAAGAGAGGGGAGCGTCAACAACGAGCTTACCGAAGGAGCACACGGGACTTTCTGCGGAGCGTGGAGGGGCGGCCGAGAGCGACGGGGCGCGCGGGGACGGCAGGGGGATCGGACGGGCGCGCCGCAGGGGGAGTGGGGCCGGGACCGCAGGGGTGAGGCAGGAAGTCCCGTGTGCGGTTGCTTCGTGTGGTTGGGTTAACATCGCGGTCAGATGATGGAGCCGCTCTCTCCGTCGGGCCGCCTGTTCATCCCGGTCGCGCACGGGCAGCTGGAGGCGATCCTCCGCGAGCCGGAGGCGCCGCGGGCGGCGGCGGTGGTCTGCCACCCGCACCCGCGCGGCGGCGGCACGCTCAACAACAACGTCGTCTACCGGCTGGCCAAGGCGCTCGTCGACGGCGGCGTGGCGGCGCTGCGGTTCAACTTCCGCGGCGTGGGCGCCTCGACCGGGACCTACGACGAAGGGCGCGGCGAGGAGGACGACGCGCGCGCGGCGCTCGAGCTCCTGGCGGCGCGCCACCCCGCCCTGCCGCTCTGGATGGCCGGGTTCTCGTTCGGCGCCCGCGTCGGGCTGTCGGTGGGGGCGCGCGACGGGCGCGTGAAGAAGCTGCTCGGCGTGGGGCTGGCGCTGCGGATGTTCGACTACGGCTTCCTCGGCGCCTGCGACAAGCCGAAGGCGATCGTCCAGGCCGCCGACGACGAGTACGGCGGGCGGGCGGCGATCGAGGCGGCCGTGGGGACGATGGCCGAGCCGAAGCGGCTCTGGATCGTCGACGAGGCCACCCACCTCTTCCCGGGGCGCCTCGATCCCTTCGAGGCGGCCGCGCGCGAGGCGGTCGCCTACCTGCGCGCGCAGCCGGCTCGATAATCGCATGAGCGACGACGGGCTTCGCCCGGCGCGCTAATAGCCGAGCTGGGACTGGCGCGGCTTACCGGACTTGTCGGGGAGGAACTGCGGCGGCCGCTTGTCGCCGCCGACCCGCAGCGCGAGCCCGCGCAGCCCGCCCGCGCCGACGGAGAGCCGCTCGACCGTCGGCTTGGCGGCGGCCTCGTGCCAGACGTGCGCCTCGTACTCGCCCGGCGGGACGCCCTTGATGGTGAAGGCGCCGCC
>DASZVW010000605.1:0-3174 GCA_035546895.1 Polyangia bacterium | reverse complement strand
AACCCTGGGAGGGTTCCCAAACCCTCCCGCGATGGGGCTCCGGCGAGCAAGCTCGCCTCCGCGCCCACGCGATCACTCTGGGAACCCTGGGAGGGTTCCCAAACCCTCCCGCGATGGGGCGGGCCGGCCGGTGGGTCAGGGGAGCGGGATCGAGAAGGTGTCCCAGGCCGGGGTGTGGTTGTTCTCGGTGGCCGGCTGGTTCCAGAGGTAGAGCGCCGGCGTGGTGGTGAGGCTGGTCTCCGTCTCCACCACCGCCGACACGTAGAGCTGCGGGTTCCCGCTCCGCGTCGAGGAGAAGATCAGCCAGTAGTAGGTCTTGCCGTTGGCCGCGCTGACCACCGGCGACCACTTGGGCCAGCTGTTGGTGATCCCGGGGCTGGTCTTGCCGAGGCACATCCCCGGATCGTTGGCCACCGAGCGGACCGGCGTCCCGCCCGCGGCGTTGATGATGAAGAACTCCGACATCGCGTTGTCGTAGCTGTCCTGGCCGTCGGGGAGGCGCGTGTAGGCGACCATCGTGTCGTCGGGGGAGAACGCCGGGTAGAACTCGCTGTAGGTGGTGGTGTCGGCGCCCATGATCGACGTCGCGGCGCCGCCCATCCGGTTCCCCCACTCGACCGTGTAGAGGTCGCCGTGCTGGAGGATGCCGCTGGGATTGGCCGACGGCGCGGAGACGTAGGCGATCTTGGTCCCGTCGTGGCTGATGAACGGGTAGGCGACCGCCGGGTTGGAATCGCCGTTGCGCATGAACTCGCCCCAGCCGACCCCCTCGGTCTGCGAGGTCGCCTCCAGGTCGATCCACTCGAGGTGGGTGTTCTGCCCCGAGGCCGAGGTGCTGTCAGCGTGCATGAAGACGGTCACGTGGTCGCCGGTCGTCCAGTGGGCCGGCGAGAAGACCGGCAGCTCCTGCGACACCCGCTGCAAGAGCGTGGTGGCGTCGGCGGTCAGGAAGGCCGGCTGGGTGGTCGGGCTGGTCCCCGAGCGGATCTCGATGTGCGAGGGGTCGCCGTTGGTGGTGCTGGTGCTGTTGGAGAAGCCGATGAACTCGCCGCCCGGGGTCGAGCTGTGGCAGCCGACGCACTTGCCGGGCGTATTCGAGGGGGTGATGACGGTGACCACGCTCTCGTCGCCGACCGAGAACCCCTTGAGCGCCGAGCCGCCCGAGGTGGTCCAGTAGACGATCGTCCCTTGCGCCTGTACGGGCGCGATGCTGATGGTCGCCGTCGGTCCCATCGCGACCGTGCCGGTGCCGGAGACCAGGCCGCGCACCGAGACGGTGATCGGCTGGTCGACGACGTTCATCGACAGCGCCGTCCACATGGCGGCCGGCATGGTCCAGGTCGTCCCCGTGGTGTAGACGACCAGGTCGTTGGTCTCGATGTCGGCGTGCACCCGGATCTCGAAGGTGTCCTCGCCCATGCCCGGCGTGAGCGCGAAGCGCGGCCGCAGCCAGTTCTTGGGGAACAGCGAGCCGTCCTCGGGATCCAGCAGGCAGGGGCCGCCGGTGGCGCTGCCGCTCCCCGCGGGGCCGAAGGTGGAGCCGACGTCCGAGGGGGGCGCCGAGCCGCCCGGCGGCGTGTCGATGATCGGCGTCGGCGGGAAGTCGGTGCAGGGGTTGCAGTGGGTGGGGCCGGTCCCGCCGAGGCCGCCGTCGGTGCCGATCCGTCCGCCGGTCGCGCTGCTGCCGCCGGTCGCGCTGCCGCCGGCGCCGGTCACGCCGGCGTCGCTGGCGCCGCCCGCTCCCGTCTGTTCCGGTGGGGTCGGCTTGAACCCGCATCCCACCGCCGAGAGGACCAGGACCGCCGCCCCCAGCCCCATCACCGCCTCAAGAGAAGTTCGTCGCGCTGCGCTGCGCATGGCACGCACCTTTCGATTGCCGATACCGGGAAAGTGCCTCGTTCGGACCCAAAGAGGTCGAAAATAGAGTGATCCGAATCCGGCCTATCGGCCGGGCGCGCGCGCGGCTTGAGCCCGGGCGGCCGGCGCCAGCGGGAGCTCCAGGACCACGCGGGCGCCGCCACCCGGCTGGTTGGCGGCGAAGACCCGGCCGCCGTGGGCGTCGGCGATCCGCTTGACCAGGGCCAGGCCGAGCCCCAGCGAGCCGTTGGTCCCCGCGTCAGGCCCGGCCCCCTGGTAGAAGCGCTCGAACACGCGGGTCTCGTCCCCCGGCGCGAACCCTCGGCCCCGATCGACCACCTCGAAGGCGACGGCGGCGGCGCCGCCCGCGTCCGGCTCGCCCGGGCGCACCGCCAGGCGGACCAGGCCGCCGCCGTGCTTGCGGGCGTTGTCGACCAGGTTGGCCAGCGCCCGCCCCACCAGCGTCGGGTCGGCGGCGAAGGGGATGGGGGCGGCCGGGGCGGCCAGCTTGGCGGCCGGCTCGCCCGCCCGCTCGAGTGCCCGCCGCGCCACCTCCACCGCCTCTAGCGGCTTGGGCGCCACTGCCTGGAACTCGATCCGGGCGCTGGCCAGGAGCTCGCCCACCAGCGCGTCGATCTCGATCGCCTCGTGCTCGATCTCGTCCAGGGTGCGGCCGTCCACGGGATAGCTCGATCGCGTGGACGGAGCCGGGCTCTGCCCGGCGGGGTCCGTCGCGGGGGGGGACGGGGACCCTCTCAGGGTCCCCGTGGACGATTGCCGGGCGATCTCGACCAGCAGGCGGATGCGGGCCAGCGGCGTGCGCAGCTCGTGCGAGACCGAGGCCAGGAGCTCCCGCTCCTCGGCGAGCTGGCGCTCGAGCCGGGCCGCCATCTCGTTGAAGGCCGACGACAGCACCGCCGTCTCGTCAAACCCGAACCCGGCCGCGGAGACGCGCGCCTTGAGGTTGCCGGCCCCCAGCTCCTGCGCCGCGCGCGTCAGCTCGTAGAGCGGGCGGGCGATCCGCCGCGCCACCCGCCCGGCCGCGAACCAGAGCACCACCGCCGGCGCCCCGAACAGCAGCAGCGCCCGCAGCGGGTGCGCCGCCAGCCGCCCCTGCCCGAAGTGCGCGGCGCCGAGCGTGATGACCACGGTCAGGAAGATCGCGGCGCCGAACCAGAGGAAGAGCCGGCGGTGCAGGTGCGCCCCGTAGTGCAGCCGCAGCTCCCAGCCGATCCGCTGCTGCCAGCCGGGGCGCCGCCCCATCGCCTCGTGGAACACGCGGTCCCAGGGGTGGCGCCGGCCGAAGCGGTCGCTGTA
>DASZVW010000604.1:0-2325 GCA_035546895.1 Polyangia bacterium | reverse complement strand
CATCGTTCATGCACCGATGGATGGATCCGCGCTGGCGGCCGGAGCTTCAGTCGGCGATCACCTGGCTGGTTGAGGCGATGCGTCGACCGTTTGCTGATATCGCGATCGCGCTCGCCCAGAATGCGCTTGAGCTGCTCGGCTGGGTCATTCTCGTCGAGGAGCGAAGGCTTCTCTCGCGCAGTCAGTACAAGAAGCGTGACCAGACGGCCGAGAAGAACCTGCGACAGCTCCTCGGGTGGGCCGGCATCCCACCGGCGATCCCAGACGAGCTGACGAATCTGATTCCGTACGCGGCTTCCGCGGGCTGGCAGACGGGGCCAGAGGCGGTCGCGGCGTTTCGGAACATGCTCGTCCATCCACGGGACCGCACGCGCCAGATCTTCGAGATGCCGCTGCTGGCGAAGGTCGAGCTGAAGAACCTCGCTTTCTGGTACGTCGAACTCCTCCTGCTCCGCTTCATCGGCTATCGAAGCGACTACGTCAACCGCCACCGCGCCGAATGGGTGGGCCAGGTCGAGCCGGTGCCGTGGAAGTGACTCGTACGCATCATCGCGCTGCCTGGCATGTCTGATGGAAATAACCCGTTTCCGTTGACACCTTATCGTTAGGCCGCGATGGCCTCCTGTTGGTGTCGCTGTTCGTAGTCGACCGGTGAGAGCATGCCGAGGCTGGAGTGCCTGCGGCGGGGGTTGTAGAAGCATTCGATGTACCAGAAGATCCGCAATCGGGCGTGCTCGCGGGTCTGGAAGCGTTCGCGGCGCAGGAGCTCCTTCTCGAGTGAGGCGAAGAAACTCTCGGCGAGGGCGTTGTCCCAGGGGTCGCCGATCGATCCCATCGAGAGGTCGATTCCGGACTGCTTGGCGTAGGCGCCGTAGACCAAGCTCGTGTATTGCGACCCGTGATCGGAATGTGCAACGACGCCGGCGGCGTCACCGCCGCGCGTTGTGACGGCCATCCCGAGTGCGTCGAGCACGAGCTCGCTCTTCAAGTCGTCGCGCATCGACCAGCCGACGATCCGTCTGCTGAAGACATCCTGGACGGCGGCGAGGAAGAGGAAGCCTTGGCCGGTCTGGATGTACTTGAGGTCGCAGACCCAAAGCCGGTTCGGCTCCGCCCGTGCGAAGTCACGGTCGACGAGGTCCGGCGCGGAGTCGCGCTTCGGATCACGCACAGTCGTGCGCACCCTGCCACGCCGGCCGTCAGCGCCACGGATGCCGAGCTGGCGCATCAACCGGGCGACGCGCTTCTTGCCGACTGCGATGCCGTCGCCGAGCTTCAGCTCCGAATGAATCCGAGGCGCACCGTAGATCTCTTCGGTCTCGGCGTAGATCTGACGGATGCGCTCGCAGAGCTTGCGATCGGCGAGCTCGCGCGCGCTCGGCGGCCGCCGCTTCCAGGCGTAGTAGCCCTGACGCGTGACGCCGATGACCCGGCACAGCAGGGAGACGGGGAACTGTGCGGCCTCAGCCTCGACGAACCGGAACCTCGTCACGGTCGATCGGTCTCCCTGGCAAAGAAAGCCGCGGCCCGCTTCAGGATCTCGCGCTCCTGACGCAACACCTTATTTTCGCGCTCGAGCTCGCGCAGCCGCTGCCGCTCCTCCGAGCTGAGCACGTCCTGGCGCTCACCTCGGTCGGCCTGATCCTGCCGCACCCAGTTCGACAACGTCTGCGGCGAGCAGCCCAACTCGTCTGCGAGCTGCTTCGTCGACCTCGCGCCGCTCCGTAGCAACCGCACCGCCTCCTGGCGGAACTCCGGCGGGTACGGCGGTCTCGTCCTTGGCATCTTCCGCTCCTCTCTCGGGCTGAGCCCGAAAGCATCACGGTGTCAACAAGACCGGGTCAATTCCATGAACCGTCAGTTGGGGCACTGCGGAATCGATATTTCGGGAGCGTAGGTGATGCCGTATCGGCCGTTCCAGCACATCCAGAACTGCCCCGCAAGAACGACGTTCCTCAAAGCCGATGCGGACATCGGGGAAGCCGCGGGCTGGGTGAAGGTTTATTCGCTGGCCGCGATAGCACCCACGACGCTGATCGTGTAGTGACGGGGCACGTGGGTCGTGTCCCACAAGCCGCCGTAGACGGCCCTTCTTCTTCGGCGACTCTTCGAAGTAGCTCTGACTTTAGAGCTTCGTTAGGCGGCGTTGCCGCGCAGCGGCACGATGTTGCTCGCGGAGCGCTGCTCGAGCGTCGCCTCGATGCGGTCGAGGCGGGCGTTCAGCGAGCGCCAGCCCTCGGTGAGGAGCTCGACGAGGAGCGCGAGGTCGTCGACCCGCGCGCCGCGCTCGGACTCGAGCGTCGTCTCGAGGCGCTCGAGGCGGCG
>DASZVW010000603.1:0-4115 GCA_035546895.1 Polyangia bacterium | reverse complement strand
CGATCGATCACGTTGTGTGATCGATTCGACGACGCCGGAACATCAGCGGGGGTGAAGTGGACGCGATCTCGACGGCTCGTGGTGCGCGGCGCCGCGGTGGTGGCGATCGGTGCTCTCTCCGCGTGCGGCTCCGGAACGGGCGCGACAGGGACGCCGGACGCGGGCGGCGGAACCGGCGGAGTGGCAACCGGCGGCGCTGGTGGCGCGGCCGGCGGCACGGGCACCGGCGGCGCGCTCTCGACCGGCGGACACGCGGGCGCGGGAACGGGTGGGCTCGGAGGCGGCGCCGCGGGCGGTGGCAACGGTGGCGCCACCGCCACCGGCGGTCAGGCGGGGACCGGCGGCGCCGGCGGGCAGGCCGCGACGGGCGGGACCGGCGGCGCGGCGGCGGCGACCTGCAACACCGCCGGCGCGGCGACCTCGAAGACGCCGACCATCTGGGTGATCGGCGACTCGACCGCCTCGGTCTACACCAGCGATCTCTACCCGCGCATGGGGTGGGCGCAGCCGCTGCAGGCGTACTACGCGCCCGCCTGCGCGACGGTCGAGGACAAGGCGCTCTCGGGCCGCAGCTCGAAGAGTTTCTACGACGAAGGGGACTGGACGCCGATCAAGGCCGCCCTCCGCGCCGGCGACACGGTGATCATCCAGTTCGGCCACAACGACGAGAAGGCCGACGATCCGACGCGCTACACCGACCCCTTCACCACCTACGAGCAGTACCTCACCGACTACATCGACGACACCCTCGCCAAGGGGGCGACGCCGATCCTGGCGACGTCGATCAACCGTAACGACTGGAGCAACGGGATGCTGGAGGACACGCACGGGAACTATCCGGTGGCGATGCGACAGCTCGCGGCGGCCAAGGACGTCGCGCTGGTCGACGCCACCGCGCTGACCAAGACCTACTTCCAGCGGCTCGGGCAGACCGGCACCACCGCGTTGTTCATGGACCTGGCGCCCGGACAGTTCCCCAACTACCCGGACGGGAACACCGACGACACGCACCTGCAGGACAAGGGCGCGCACGCCATCGCGCAGCTCCTTCTCGCGGACATGTACCGCCAGGGGTTCCCGATCGCGCACCTGCTCGAGGCCGTCCCGCAGTCGCCCTGACGGCGCCGCCCCGCATCCTGGCCCCGCCCCCAAGGCACGGCGTATCGACCCGCGCCGGCGTTTGGCTAAAATGGCAGAGTTCCGATCCAGGTCTCGCCAGAGCGGCACGGATGCGTTCGCCCCCACCCCTTGAGTCAGCGTCCGCACGAGGGCATCGTCCTTGCAGCCCGACCGCGGGACCACGCCGAGGACCATCCTTCGTGACCAGGACGTCGACCAGATTTCACGTTGCCGCGGCCCTCGCCGGGCTGCTGGCGCTCGCCGCCGCGGGCACCGCCCGGGCCCAATCCGCGGGCTCGGTCGGGGGGACCACCTTCGACAGCAGCGACTTCCTGGTCAGCGTCCAGGCCGTGCCCGGTGTCAGCCTGAGCAACACCGCGCTCCAGCGCTTCTTCAACGAGGCCCGCTGCGACTGCGCGACGCCGGTGACCGTCTTCGTGGGGTTGCTCCAGACCGGCGTCCCCAAGCGCGCGCAGGTCACCTCGCAGACCGGGACGGTGCAGGTCTGGCTGGGGGCGGACTGTGGCACCGACGCGGGCCTCGCCGGCGGCGGCTGCTCCCAGCTGGCGACGGAGTCGATCCTCACCTTCCTCGAACAGACCTCGTATTCGATCGCCACCGACGCGCAGCGGCTGAGCGCCGTCACGCCGGCGCCGGGCGCGCTCGACGCCGGGACCTCGGCCGGCGGGTGCAGCTCGGCGAGCGGCCCCTTCACCCAGACCATCAACGTGAACTTCGACTTCGACGGCGACAACCGGATCGATCTCACGGTCCCGTTCGCCATCAACGTCGACCTGACGCCGCCGCCGTCGCCGGGCGGGGTGACCGTTCAGGACGGGAGCGAGGCGCTGGTCCTCGACTGGACCCCGCTCGCCGCCTCGTCGGTGACCGATCTCCTCGGCTATCAGGTCCTCTGCAGCCGGGCCGATCAGTACCAGGTCTTCAAGGAGACGCTGCGCGACGACGGGACCACCAGCGGGCCGTTCAGCGCCGCCTTCCAGGCCTGTCCCGCGACGATGACCGCGACGGGCGTCGAAGGTGAGGATCCGACCTTCGTCTGCTCGCCGCTGCTGTCGGCCAGCACCAAGTCGTACCGGGTCGAGGTCCTGCAAAACGACATCACCTACGCGGCCGCGCTGGTGGCGATCGACGACCACGGCAACCCCAGCGGTCCACCGCAGGTCCTCTTCGGCAAGCCGAGCAAGACGTTCAGCTTCTACGACACCTATCGGAACGATCCCACCGACCCGGGCGGCGCCGCGGGCGGCTACTGCGCGGTGGCCGCCGGGCCGCCCCGCGCGCGATCGACCGCGACGGCGCTGGCCCTGTTCGGCGCCGCGGGGCTCGGCCTGGTGCTCGGCCGGCGGCGGAAGCGAAGCCGCCGGTAGCGCGGCGGTCAGCCGCGGGCGCAAATCGACCGGGCGGTCGAGCCGCGGGGGGTGGTCCGCGCGGGATCCATATCCAAGATCCCGGTGAGGTGGCGCGAGCCATCCGGGGAGGTGTCTCATGAGGAAGCAACTGATCGGTCTGGGGCTGGCGGGGGCGCTGTCGCTCGGGCTCGGGTGGGCGACCGCGGCGCACGCCGACGACGACATGCCGTCCGAGGCCACCAAGAGCGCGGGCGACGAGGCACAGAGGGCGACCGACAGCGCCGACCAGGCCGGCAAGAACGCCGCCACCGGCGCCGACGAGTCGGCGAAGAGCGCGGGCGACGAGGCGGACCGGGCCGCCAACGGCGCCGCCGAGACCGGCAAGCGCTCGGGCCAGGCGGCCGACAAGGCGGCCAAGGACACCAGCGACCGGGCCCGCGGCGCGACCGACAAGGCCCGGGGCGCGATGCCGCCCTCGGAGTGACCGCCGGCTGGATCGATCTCGGGGCGCGCCGCGCGGGGCGGCCGAGCCTAGCCTCGTCCGGCGCGCCGGCTCACGGGGTGGCGCAGCCGCCGGGAGGTGGCTCTCGACGCCGTCGTCGTGACCGGCGCCGTCG
Organism: Polyangia bacterium; assembly: GCA_035546895.1. Lineage (GTDB taxonomy): Bacteria > Myxococcota_A > Polyangia > Fen-1088 > Fen-1088 > JADGRB01. Next base: position 1,009 of record DASZVW010000603.1, on the reverse strand, counting down.
TGGCGCGAGCGGTCGCCGCCGTGCGCGGCCCTCCGTCTCGGCCGGCTCGTCGCGAGCGGGGTTGTCGTCGCCGCTCAGGTCGTCCGATCGCGCGCGCGGTCGTGGCCGTGGCCGTCGGCCGCACCCCGCCGCGCGGCCGCGGTTGAAAGACGCCCGCGCCCCGCCCGGTCGGATCGCCTACGCCCCGATGACCCGGTCGATCAGCGTCTGCCCGTCGAGCGGCTTGTCCAGCACGGCCGCGCGCCGGAGCTGCTCGGCCTGCGCCACCAGCGGGTGCGCGTGGGCGTGGCCGGTGAGGAAGAGCAGCCGGCCGGGGAAGTCGTGGCTCACCAGCCAGTCGTAGGCGTCGACGCCGCTGGGCTGGCCGGCGCCGAGGTTGATGTCGAGCACCGCCACGTTGGCGGCCAGGACCTCGGGGCCCAGCGCCTGCAGCTCGGCCAGGGAGCGGGCCACGAAGCAGCGGCAGTGGTGCTCCTCCAGCAGCTCGGCGAGGATCTCCAGCAGGTCGGCGTCGTCGTCCAGCAGCGCGGCGGTCACGGCGGGTTGCTGGAAGCGTGGGATCGGGCGCCGCTCGAAACAAGCGCGCGCGGCCGCCGCCGGCCCGGTTTCAAGGTCCACCCTATCCCGACGGCGGCGCCGGCGCGGCAGGGGCGAGAGCTCTTGCCGGGCTCGAGGTCTACGCACTGCAGCGCCATCCCCGGCGGCCGAGCGGGCGCTTTCATTTCGCTCCCGGGCGCACCAATATTGGCGGGATTGCCCCTTTTTTTCGCGGGGAATCGAGACCTGCGTCCCGCCCGCCCCGGGGACGCGCACCGCCGGAGAGACGCATGATCCAACGGAAGCTCCTCGTCCACTGGTTGCTGCCCCTTGCCTGCGTGGGGCTGCTCGCCTGCAACGGCGGCGGCTCGGGCGACACCGGCACCGGCTCGGGCGGGACCAGCGCCTCCGGCGGCGCGACCGGCTCGGGCGGCGCGAGCGACACCGGCGGCGGCACCGGCACCGGCGGCGC
>DASZVW010000602.1:0-16712 GCA_035546895.1 Polyangia bacterium | reverse complement strand
CGAGCTCGAGCGGCGGCGCGGCGAGGAGGCCGACCCCACCGCGCGCGCGGGGGCGGGGATCTGCGCGGCCGCTTCGGGGATCGCGCTCCGCAACAGTCAGGTGGTGATGGCCGACGGGCTGGCGCTCGGACTGGCGGCGACGGCGCTCTGGCTGGCCGCGCGGGCCGTCCGCACGGGCCACGCCGTCTGGCTGGTCCCCTGCTCCCTCGCCGTCGCCTGGGGCGCGGTGACGCGCTGGCAGATCGTGCTCATCGCGCTCCCCGTGGCGACCGCCTTCCTGCTCGGCCGGCGAGACCGCGCGGCGGCGCCCGACCCGCCGTCCCGCGACGGCCTCTGGATCGCGGCGGCGGTGCTGGCGGGCCTGCTCGTCCTGCTCCCGCAGCTCGTCGTGGCCCACGCCAGCACGCCCGCGGCCTTCGAGCACCACGAGTGGCTCCAGCGCTGGAACCCACTCAACGCCTTCCGCCGGGACTTCTTCACGACCGAAGGGCATGCCCGGTACCATTTCCCGGTCGCTCTCTTCTACCTGCTGCGCCTGGCCTGGCCGGACGCGCTGTTCCCGACCATCGCGGCGCTGGCGCTGGTGGGCACCTGGTCCCTGGCGCGCCGGCGGCGGACGCTCGACATCGTCCTGCTCGTCGGGTGGCCGGTCGTGAACTGGGCCTTCATCTCCGGGATCCCCTACGAGAACCCGCGCTTCGTTTGGCCCGCGCTCCCGGCGGTCGCCGCGCTGGCGGGCTTCGGTTTTCGCGATCTGGCCCGCGAGGTGTCGAAAAAGCGCCGCTCGCTCCTCTCGGCGCTGCTGGTGGTCTCGACGGCCGCCGGGCTGGCGTTCGCCGCCCGCGAGCACGGCCGCACCGTCGCGCACAAGAACAGCTCCCGCGCGCTGGTCGACTGGATCGACGCTGTCGTCCCCCGCGGGACCACCTTGCTCCGGTTCGGCGGCACGATGATGGCGGAGTACTACGGCTCCACGAAGGTGGACGACATCTATCGCTTACGGCCCGGCGATCTCCCGGGCCTGCTCGCGCGCGCGTGCCCCTGTGACTATCTGGTCAGGCTTCCGGAGTCCGACCCCTTCTTCGAGCCGCTCCGCCGGAACCCGGGGCTCATCCCGCTCGCGAGCAGGCCGCCCTTTTGGATGTTCGCGGTGCGGGCGCCATCCGGGGGCGGCGACACACCTTCACACCAGTGATCGGAGACGGGCCCACGCGCGGCGCCCGATCCAGGCGCGCGGGCGCGTCTTCACCGCATGGCGATCGTGAAATCCGCGGCGCGTGAAATCGATCTCGATGCCGTGGTCCTGAAACAGAGGGATGACCGCCTCCTCCTGCCACTGGCCCTCCACCACGCCAGTCGGGAAGTAGGGCACGATCGCGATCTCGCCACGATCGAGCGCGTCCGGGTTGACGCACAGGAAGCTCTCGCGGACACGGTGTGACCGCTGGGTCCCCCAGACCTCGAACTGCCAGGGGTTCTCGTGGCGGCGCAGATGCCGGCGGAGCGTCGACGTGCGCCAGAGGCCCGCTTGCAAGTTGATCCGGAAGCTGGCGTTCTGATCGACGGCGCAAAGGATCGGATCGCCGGGCAGCGGCCGCCAGGGCATCTCGTTCGAAAAGGGCGTCAGGCTGACGTGTCCGTGCTCCTCCTGGATCATGCGGCGAACGACCATCCCCATCCGCTCGACGTCGACGCGCGCCGAGAGAAAATAGTCTTCCTGCAGATACAGGACCAGCTCACTCTCCACGAGGTCGAGGCAGCGCAGCAGGCACTCGCCCCAGGGGGGCGAGGCGCCGCCGTCGCCGAGCGCGACGCGGGTCGCGCGCACGTCCAGTCCCGGCCAAGAGAAGTCCTTCCGCTCGGTGTTGAGCAAAATCGGGAACGGGCAGGCGGGCCAGAACTTCGCGAACAGCGTGAAGAACGGCGCCCAGCAGTCCTCGTAGCTGTCGGTCGAATTCACCACCACCGTGAGCACCGAGGGGGTTACCGGCCGGCCGGGGTCCGCCGAGGACCGAGAGCTTCCCATCGCCGCCATCTAAGCACCAACCCCGGGCGAGGCGGCGCCGCCATCCGACGACGCCAGCGCACGCCGCCAGGCCGCTCGTTCGGCGAGGCCGCTCAGCGCGGCCAGCGGGTCGGTCCAGGCGCGCGGTTGGATGCCACGAAATTGCGCCGCTGGACGGGTGTGGAGCCGCGAATACAGCGCCGCCGGCATCGCACAGAACGCCTCGACCTCGGTGCCGGTCCCGTAAAAGCGGGCGGCGTAGCGCCGCAGGCGGAGAGTGTACGCGATCGTCTCGCGCTGGGTCGCGTAGGCGGCCAGCACTCGCCCCAGCGGTTGCGCGAGGTCGGAGACGTCGTTGACCAGGTTGACCAGCAGCGGGGTCAAAGGCACCTGAATCGTGTAGACCCGGACCTCGGCCGCCGGCGCCGACGTCGCGAGGGCGGAAGCCAAAGCAGCGGCCACGCGACGGTGCGCGGGATGATAGTCGACGGCCGAGGGCGCGTAGACGATGGATGGCGCCAGCTCGGCCAGCCGAAGGCGGAGCGTGTCCGCGGCCGCCTCCGTCGACCAGCCACCCTCCGGGAAACCCAGCCAATCGAGCTCGGCGCCCATTCGGCGCGCGGCCTCCGCGGCCTCCTCTCGCCGCCGGACGACGAGCGCCGGTGGATCGAAGCCGTACGCCCGAGAGAGCCCACCGTCGGTCATCACGACGATACGGGTGCGATCGCCTGCCGCCCGATGCCGGAGCAGAGTCCCAGCGCAACCGAGCGCGTCGTCGTCCGGGTGGGGGGCGATGACCACCACACTGTCGTTTCCGCGGCTGGCCCAGCGCCGCGCCGAGACGCGCGTCAGGCGACCGGCGAGGGAGCAGCCGGCAGCCCAGAGGCGCTCCGCGCGGCGCGCGCCCAGCCCGTTGGCCGCGCGCAGGAACGCGCGCGACGCCGCCGGCCACTCAGACGACATCGAAGTCGCCTCCCTGAAAACGCGCCGCGCGCGGCAGCCCGCCCCCCAGATCGAGCGCGCGAACCACGAACGCGTGCGGCCGTGGAAGGAACCCCGTCGCCAGCGCCTGTTCTTCGAGCGGCGTCCCCGTCTGGATGAGGAGCGCCGCGCGGACCGCGCCCTGCGACCGAAGCTCGGCGCAGGCCCCCTGGAGCAAGCGGCGGACGATCCGTGGCTCCACACCGTGGACCTCGGCGATGGTGCCCGATCGCGCCTCGGCTCGAAAGGCAATCACGCCATCCAGGCTGGACCCGCTCCCGGCACCGAGGAGCTCGAACGGCCGCGGCGCCTCGCGGTATCGCCAGCGGTACCAGCCGGCGTCGCGCACTACACCCTCGTCGGCGGTACGGGCCCAGAGGTCGTCGAGCGGCGCCGGATCCGCGATCGGTGCCAGCGGCGGCCCGCCGCGAGAGCGCCCGAACGTCGGCGGGGCCGCTCGCGCCCCGGCGGGGAGGTCGAGCCCCAGCCTGGCGGCGAAAGCCCGCGCCGGATCGAGCCAGCGGACCCACCAGCGAAGCTCGGCGACACGCAAAAACCCGTGCGCGTCGGCGCGGGCGTTCCAGTACCGGTTCGGCAGGCCGAACCGGTAGGCGACGCCGGCGCGCCGCCAGCTCGCGAACGCCGCCGCCGAGATTTGCGAAATCAGACCCCGCCGGCGCTGCTCCGGCTCGGTCATCGCCTCCACGGTTTGAACCGCCCACGCCTCTCGCCCGCGGTGGCGAACGCGGACGGGGATCCCGGCGTACTGGGCCACCACCCGCCCGCCGATCTCCGCGACCCACACGTTCGCGACCGGGGCCGGCTGTCCGGCGAGCTTCCAGCGGCGCTCTCCGGCGGACACCGGCCGGCCGAACACCCGTCGGTGGAGGTCAAGCAGCCGCGGTAGGTCGTCCTCGCGCGCCGGACGGATCGCCGGCGCGCCAGTCACGGGCTCTCCGAAGCGCCCGACGACTACCCGTTCGCCTTGGCGAACGTCCCCATGAAGTCGGCCAGCGCCTTGGCGCCCGCGACCGGCATGGCGTTGTAGATCGAGGCGCGGATGCCGCCGACGGTGCGGTAGCCCTTGAGCGCCACCATGCCGTTCTTCGACGCCTCCTTGATGAACTTGTCGGTGAGCTCTTCGCTCGGCAGGAGGTAGGTCACGTTCATGTGGCTGCGGGCGGCCTTGTCGCCGACGGTCCCCTTGTAGAAGCCGCCCGAGCCGTCGATGGCGCCGTAGAGCAGCGCGGCCTTCTCGGCGTTGCGCTTCTCGATCGCCGCCAGGCCTCCCTGCGCCTCCAGCCAGCGGAAGGTCTCGAGCAGGAAGTAGATCCCGAACGTCGGCGGGGTGTTGAGGCAGCTCTTGGCCTCGGCCAGCGCCTTGAAGCTGAAGATCTTGGGGACGCTCTTGGGGATGCGGTCGTAGAGGTCCTTGCGCACGATCGCCACCACCACGCCGGCGGGGCCCAGGTTCTTCTGCGCGCCCGCGTAGACGATGGCGCAGCGGCCGACGGGGTGCGGGCGGGACATCATCTCCGAGCTGGCGTCCACGACCAGCGCCGGGTGCTCGGGCCACTCGGCCATCCGGTTGCCGTGCACCGTCTCGTTGGTGCAGACGTGCAGGTAGGCGGCGCCCGGGTCGGCCTTCCAGCCGGTCGGCACGCGGTCGAACTTGCTCTCCTCGCTGGAGGCGATGACCCGCACCTTCTCGCCGTACGCGCCCTGCGCGGCGCCGGCGGCCTTCTTCGACCACTCGCCGCTCACTACGTAGTCGGCGGTGCCGTTGAGGAAGTTCATCGGGATGGTGCTGAAGAGCTGCGTGGCGCCACCCTGGAGGAAGAGGATGTCGTGCGTGTCGGGGACGGCGAGCAACGACTTGCACTTGGCGATCGCCTCGTCGAGGACGCCGTCGAACTCCTTGCCCCGGTGGCTGCACTCGGCGATGCCGAACCCCTTGCCCTGGAAATCGACCAGAGCCTTGGCGGACGCTTCCAAAACCTCGGTCGGCAGCATGGCCGGCCCTGCGCTGAAGTTGAACACGCGGTTGCTCATGGCACCGTGCTACCGCTAACCGGACCCGACTTCAACGGGTATCAGCATCGGCGCCGCCCCCCGGTGCGCTCGGCCGCCGACCGAGAACCGGAGGCGCCGAACCGGCCTCGAGCGAGGCCTCCTGGACTTCCCCGAGGGGCGCGGTTATAGAGTCCTCCCCGTGGCCTCTCTCGGCACACGCGTGCGTCGACGGGTCGGCCGCGTGGCGCTCCGCGCGCACTTCCTGCTGCTGCAGCGCCACCGCCACCGCCGGATGGTGCTCGAGCGCATGGCGGGGATCTCGCTGGTGGTCCTCCCCGACGTGTTCCATCCCGGGCTCTTCTTCTCGTCCGAGCTGCTGGCCGAGGTCGTCGGCCGCGAGCCCCTGGCCGGGAAGTCGGTGCTGGAGGTGGGGACCGGCACCGGGTTCCTGGCCCTGCTGGCCGCGCAGCGCGCCGCGCGCACCGTGGGGATCGACATCAACCCCGAGGCGGTCCGGGCGCTCCGGATCAACGCCCTCCTCAACCACCTCGAGGACAAGGTCGAGGCGCGCCAGGGCGATCTCTTCGCGCCGGTGGCGGGCGAGCAATTCGACGTCATCATCTTCAACCCGCCCTACTTCGCCGGCGAGGCCAAGGACCTGTGGGAGTACGCCTGGCGCGACGTCAACCAGGTGCGGGCGCGCTTCGTGGCCCAGGCGGCCGGCTTCCTGCGGCCAGGCGGACGCCTGCTGGTCTCCGACTCCGACATCGCCGTCGATCGGCTGGAGCAGACGCTGGCCGCCGGAGGCTTCCGGGTCAGGCCGCTCCGCACCCGGACGGTCATCTCCGGCGAGACCTTGACCGTGTTCGAAGCGTCACCGGTCGGCTGAGCGCCGCTTCGTCTCGGCCTCTACCAGAGCCGCGTCCGCAGGCCCGTCTTGATGTAACAGACGCAGCGCCGGCAGGTGGCGTCGCTGGCCACGTCGAGGCCGCGCCGGAAAGCCGGCATCGCGAACGTCATCAGGTCGGCGAGCGGGCGGTCGCGGATGTTCCCCACCGGCGGATGGAAGAAGCACGGCCGCACCGTCCCATCCGAGGCGACGTAGACGCTCATCCAGGGGGCGTTGCAGGCGACCGGCGGGAATGGACCGAGACCGAGCTGAGCGCGGTAGTAACGCACCAGCCGGCGCAGCCCCTCCGGGCCCGACGTGACGCGCCCCTCGGCAAAGGCTTGCGGGCGCGTGCGGATGACCGACTCGACGACCTGCTCGAATTCGCGCACCTCGTCCGCATCCAACAAGAGCTGCCGATCCGGCGGCGTCTCGGCGCGGGGGAGCGCGCCGCGCTCGCGGTTGAACGACGCCGGCGCGACGTCGGCCGCCAGGAACGAGACCTGCGGGATCCCCATCTCCAGCGCGGCGTCGATGAGGTCGCCCAGGTGGCGGAAGTTGTGTCGGTGGATGGTGCTGCGCGCGCGAAAGGGGACGCTGGGCGCCAGCGTCCGGAACGACTTCACACCGCGGGCCAGCGCGGCCAGACCGTCGACCCCGCGGATCCGACGATAGAGCTCGCTCGAGTGGCCGTCGAGAGAGACCGTCACGTCGACGAACCGCTCCGCGACCTGCGCCGCCAGGCGCTCGAGCGCCAGGCCGCTCGTCAGGAGGTGGAGCGCGAGTCCTCGCGCGCGAAAGAGGTCGGCGAGCTCCATCACGTCCCGGCGATGGAGCGGCTCGCCGCCGGTCAGGACCACCACCTGCGTCCCCAGCGCGGCGAGCTCCCCGGCCAGACGGTCGATCTCGGGGAGGGAGAGATCGTCGGCCCCGTCGGCCCGCCAGAAGTCGCAAGAGACGCAGCGGGAGTTGCAACGCTCCGTGACGCCGAAGAGCACCAGCGGGAGCGCGTGCGTCCGGCCGGTCACCTCGCCCAGCTTGACCAGCAAGTTGGTTCGCAGCTGCTGCACCGACAACATCGATCGCCCCCTTCACCTCGCATGCCCACCAGCCGCGCGGCGGGCCGGGTCGGGTGCGGCGACATCTTACCGCAGCTTGCGCACCAGGTCCGCGTGCGGCGCCGGGATGATCTCCGTCGCCTGCAGCGCGGCCGCTTCCACGATGTCCACCGCCGCCTCCACCGCCGCCTCGACGTCGCCCAGCGCGCCGGTCACGGTGAAGAAGGCCTTGCCGCCGATGCCGCGGGCGAGCTGCAGCTCGATGAGGCGGACGGCGGCGGCCTTGGCGGCGGCGTCGGCGCCCAGCAGCGTCGCGGCCACGGTGGTGGTCTCCACCAGCCCCAGCGAGGCGACGCCCGAGGCGCGGGCCTCGCCCGCCAGCGCCGGCCACAGCGCGGCGTGCGCCTGCGGCAAGAGCAGCCGGTCGACGAGCCGGTCGCCGGCCGCCTCGAGCCCGGCGCGATAGGCCTCCTCGACGGCCGCCACGCCGCCGTCGACCAGGACCAGGAACTTGCCGGGGCTGACCCAGTCGGCGCGCAGGAGGCCGACCGGCGCGCGCTTGAGCATGGCGTCGGCCACCAGGTGGCCGCGCGCGATCGACGAGAGCTCGAGGAGAGCCAGTGCTTCGAACGTCACGCCAGCGCCTCGGCCATCAGACGATCCGGAAGTACTCCTTGAGGGTGCAGCGCCGCTCGCGCGTGAAGTTGCGGACGGTGGTCAGCCCCTCCCCGGTCGGCGAGGCGATGGTGAACGAGGTGTAGCCCTCGCCGCCCAGGCCCAGGCCCGCCAGGTTGCAGGCGTTCTTCACGAAGATCGAGGTGTTGACGGTGCGGGCCATGGCGTGCAGGTGGGCGATGTTGCGCGAGTACATCACCGCCGTGTGGCAGAAGCCGTGCTCGACCCGCTTGCCGACGGCGATGGCGGTGGCGGCGTCGGGGACCCGCACCAGCGGCAGCACCGGCATCAGCATCTCGAGCTGCACGAAGGGGTGCTTCTCGTCGACGTCGGCGACGAGCACGCGCAGCTCGTCGCCGGCGGTGACGCCGATCTGCCGGGCGATGAGGCCGGCGTTCTTCCCCACGAAGTCCTTGTTGGGGTGGACGCCGCCCGAGCCCTGGTGCAGCACCACCTTCTCCAGCGCCTTGACCTGCCGGTCGTTGAGGACCAGCCCGCCGGCGCGCCCCAGGCGCTCCAGCAGCGGGCTGGCGATCGAATCGACCGCCACGATCTCCTTCTCCGCCGTGCAGAGGATATTGTTGTCGATCGAGGCCCCCTGGACGATCCCCGCCGCCGCCACGTCGAGATCGGCCGTCTCGTCGACGACCGCCGGCGGGTTCCCCGGCCCGGCGGCGATCACCTTCTTGCCGCTCCCCATCGCCGCCTTGACGACGCCCGGGCCGCCGGTGACCACCAGCAGCCGCACGCCCGGGTGGCGCATCAGGAGCTCGGCGCTCTCGATAGTCGGCCGCTCGACGCAGCAGAGCAGCGTCTCCGGCCCGCCGGCCGCGGCGACCGCCTCGTTCAGCAGGTGGACCAGCCAGGCCGAGGTCTTGGCGGCGTAGGGGTGGGCGTTGAACACCACCGCGTTGCCGCCGGCGACCATCCCGATCCCGTTGTTGATGATCGTCTCGGTCGGGTTGGTGGTCGGCGTGATCGACCCGATGACGCCGTAGCTGGCCCGCTCGACGATGGTCAGGCCGTCGTCGCCGGAGAAGGCGATCGGCGCCAGCCCCTCGGTCCCCGGCGTCTTCTCGATCGCCAGCCGGTTCTTCGCCAGCTTGTCCTCCACGCGACCGTAGCCGGTCTCCGCCACCGCCAGCTTGGCCAGCTCGTCGAGGTGCGCGCGCGCGGTGGCCCGCATCGCCTCGACCCAGCGCTTGCGCGCCTCCAGCGGCGAGGCCTCGTTCTCCTCGTGCGCCCGCCGCGCGGCCTTAACGGCGCTCTCCCCGTCGGGGAAGACGCCGCGGCGCCCGCGCGGCACGTCGACCTCGCGGCGGCGGGGCGGCGGCGGGGGCGGCGCCACGTAGCCGGCGGGCGGCGACCGCATCGCCTCGGCGGGCGTCTCGGGCACCTCGCCGGCGCCCACCCGCGCCAGCACGCGGTCGACGATCTCCTGAATGCGCGCCTCGTCCATCCCGCGCTGGACGTTACCCCGAAATCCGCGCCACGGTCAGGGGGGATCGGCGCGGCGCCCCCCGGGCCGACCGCCGACCGGCGCGGCCGGCCCGTTGGCACGGCGCCGCCGAGGTAGTAGTATTACCGGTAGGAGTAATAATGCGCGTGACGTCGAAGGGGCAGGTCACCATCCCGCTCGCCATCCGCGAAAGGCTGGGCCTGCTGCCCAACACCGAGGTCGAGTTCCATCTGCAAGGGAACGCCGCTCGGATCTCGAAGGCCGCTCCCAGCGGCGACCGCGGCCGCGGCGCCGAGGTGCTGGGGCGCCTGGCCGGCAAGGCCGACGTCAAGCTGACCACCGAGCAGATCCTGGCCCTGACGCGCAGAGTGAAGTGACGACCGTCCTGGTGGACAGCAACGTCCTCCTGGACGTCGCGACCCGGGACCCGACCTGGTTCGAGTGGTCGTCGCGCGCCCTCGCCGCCGCCGCCGACGACTCGACCTTGGCGATCAACCCGCTCATCTACGCCGAGGTCTCGATCGGGTTTCAGCGGATCGAAGAGCTCGAGCGCGCGATCCCCGCCTCGCTGTTCCGCCGCGAGGTGCTCCCCTACGAAGCCGCGTTCCTGGCGGGGAAGGCCTTCCTGTCGTACCGCCGCCGCGGCGGCGCCCGGGCAGCGCCCCTGCCCGACTTCTACATCGGCGCCCACGCGGCGGTGGCCGGGTTCCGCCTCCTCACCCGCGACGCCTCCCGCTACCGGACGTACTTCCCGACCGTCGAGATCGTCGCGCCGTGACCGAGCTCGACGCTTTGCTGGCCCACGCCCGGGCGCTGGTCGGCGTCGAGCTCTCCGAGCTGGCCGACGCGCTCGGGCTGCCGGTGCCGGTCGGCAACGTCCGCACCAAGGGGTGGTCGGGGCAGGTGATCGAGCAGGAGCTGGGCGCGGTGGTGGGCGGCGCGCGCGGCCCCGACTTCGCGGCGCTGGGGGTCGAGCTCAAGACCGTCCCCGTGGGCGCGGAGCTGGAGCCGCTCGAGTCGACCGCCGTCTGCCAGATCGATCCAGTCGCCATCGCCGCCGAGTCGTGGGAGACGAGCTACGTGCGCGAGAAGCTGGCGCGCGTCCTCTTCGTGGCCCTGGCCGTCCCGCCCGAGGCCCGCTCGGTCGGCGAGCGGCGGGTGGCCGCCGTCCGCCTCTGGTCGCCCGGCGCCGAGGAGAGCCGCGCGCTGCGCGAGGACTTCGAGCTGTTCGTCCGCGGCTACTACCGCCGGGGGCGCGCCGCCGAGATCACCGGGCACCTGGGCGCCGTGCTGCAGGTGCGCCCCAAGGGGCGCGACGCCGCCGACCTGCGCGACGCCTACGACGCCGACGGGCGCCCCACCCGCGTCGGCAAGCACGGCTTCTACCTGCGCCCGGCGTTCGTGGCGCGCATCCTGCGGTCGGGTTGAACGAGACCGCCGGCCGCGCGCCGGGCCTCACTCCCGGGCGGCGGGGGCCTCGGGCTCCGCGCCCGGCGCCGCCAGCGCCGCCGCCGGCCTGGCGTGCGGCGCGGCGAAATACTTCTTCACCAGCGGCAACGAGCTGAGCAGCGCCGCGTAGGTCACGATCACCACCAGCGCGATGGGACCGCCGCCGCCCATCCAGAGGATCGGCGCCAGCGGATAGGCCAGCAGCGGCCGCGGCGCCCGGGCGCGGGTCCCCATCCCCTTGGCGGCGCGGATGGCGGCGACCCGCTTGGACAAAAAGGGGTGCGTGGCGTTCAGCTCGAAGATCGCCATCCAGAACCGCCCCGTCTCGGCCACCTGCTCGACGAACAGATCGAGGTTCACCTTGCGGCCGGCGCGCCCGCCGGCCGCCAGGATGGCCAGCGCGCGCGACGCCACCTCGACGTTGTCGACGACGGCCTGGCCGCAGAGGTCGCAGGTGTACTCGCGGGCGCGCGAGTACGCCGGCCCCAGGAGCGGGATGAGGCGCGAGGGGAGCAGGAACCACTGCCAGGCCAGGTGGCCGGCCGCCAGGTGGCCGAGCTCGTGGCCGATGACGAAGTCGAGCTCCGACATCTCGCCGGGGCGGCCGACGTCGCAGGCCTCGATGAGGTCCGAGTAGATGATGACGAACCGGCGCGACAGCAGCTTGGTGGCGAAGGCGTTCAGGATCCCGCCCGCCTGCACGATGTAGACCTCGGGCGCCGACGACAGGCCCAGCTTGCGGGCGGCCTCCTGCACCTTCTGGTGGATCTCCGGGAGCTGCGCGCTCGAGACCCGGACGCCGTTGCCGGTCACGTGCGCCAGCAGCAGCGCGTGCGCCATCATCACCGCGATCGCCACCAGCAGACCGTAGGCGAGCCCGATCAGGCTCACGCAGACGAGCGCCCAGATCACCGCCGAAAACACCGCCGAGATCCCGAACAGCACCCGCTCTCTCGAGGTTCGTAGCTCCTTCGCCGTCATCTCCACCTCCGGACGGGCATTGTAACAGTTCCGCGATTGCGGGTTTGCCGAAACGGCGGGCGGCGCCCGGTCAGCGCGCGCGGCGGCGGCGCACGGTCGCGAGCGCGAGCAACGCCAGGCCCAGGGCGGCGAAGCCCGAGCCCGCCGCGGCTCACTCCTTGTCGACGACCGCCGTGATCGCCTGGGTGTCGCGATCGGCGGGGACGCCGACCGGGCGCGGGTGGTCGGAGAAGAGCGCGGTCACCACCACCTTGCCGGCGCCGGGGCCGAGCGCGGGCGTCACCGGCAGCTTCCGGCCGGGCGGGACCAGCGGCGTCTCCGCCACGCCGCCCGTCGGGAAGATGGTCACCGGGGCCGCGGCGGCGTCGCGCATCCGGACCTCGACGTAGCGCGGGCGCTCGCCGGTCACCTTGATCTCGAGGCCGTCCCCCGCGCGCAGGACCGTCTGCGGCTCGACGGCGCGCAGCTCCTCGCCGCGGCGGAAGCGCATCTCGATCCCGGCCGACTTCGACAGCGAGCCGCCGCGCTTGCCGGTATAAGGATTGGTCGCCGGATCGGGGACGCGCGGGCGCGCGACCAGGACCGCCAGCCCGTACGCCCCGGCGATGATGCCGGCCAGGGCCAGCGCGCGCCGCCAGCCCCGGCGCGGGCGCTCTTCGCTGCCGGTCACCCCTGCGTGCTGTCGGCCCGGCCGAGCGGCAGGACCTGATCGACGTTGACGTGCGGCCGCGGGATGATGTGGACGGCGACCATCTCGCCGATCCGCTCGGCCGCGCGCTGGCCGGCCTCGGTGGCCGCCTTCACGGCCGCGACGTCGCCGCGCACGATGGCGGTGACGAACCCGCCGCCGATCTTCTCGTAGCCGACGAGCTCGACCTTCGCCGCCTTGACCATGGCGTCGGCCGCCTCGACCATCGCCACGAAGCCCTTGGTTTCAATCATTCCGAGCGCGTCTGCCATGACCGGCCTTTCGCTTGTTTTGGGTTATTTGTCGACGAACTTCTCGCCCGCGCGGCCCGCGAGCCCCTCGATGGCGGCGATGGCCGCGCCGGCAGCGGCATCGATCTCCGCCTCCGGCCCCGAGAGCCACAGCCGCCCGAAGGCGCCGTACGGCTGGACCTGCACCAGCGAGACGTGCGCCGTCTTTTCAGCCTCGTTGGCGGCGAACGCGACATAGCCGGCCGGCTCGGTCTCCAGGATGAACAGCGATTCGCCGGGGAGGATCATCATCCCCTGCGAGCTGCGGTTGATGAGCTGCGCCTGGTACGGCTCGACGGCGCGGATGATCTGGTTGGTCATCACCGACGGCTTGATGCGGTCCTGCTCGGCGACCTCCAAGTGGCGCAGGATCGCCGCCCCGGCGTCGCGCACGTCCCCCTGATCGTCGGCGTGCACCTCGAGCAGGCCGTAGGCGCGCTCCACGATCTGCAGCGCCGGCACCACGCGCGTCGCCTTGAGCGCCACGTCGGTCACCCGGTTGATGGCGATGCCGGGCGCGATCTCCACGAACAGCGAGGCCTGCCCGGGCACCGGCAGGAAGCCGCGCGCCGTCTTCCCCATGAAGCTCGCCAGCTGCGGCTGGAGGGCATCCAGGAAGGTGTAACAGCGGAGGGTCGTCCCGGCCACGCGCCGACGTTACCGTCTCGGTGCCACGCCTTCAAGGGCCGCCGCGCCGACGACGCCCATCAGCTGCCCGGTGGCGGCGCCGTCGCGCCGGAACGAGAAGAAGCGCGCGCGATCGCAGGCCGTGCACTCGGGCCCGGCGTCGAGCGCCGTCGGGTCGACCCCGGCGCGCTCGAGCAGGAGGCGGTTGGCCGCCTTGAGGTCGACGTTCGCCTTGCCCGGCGCGCCGCGCGGCGACGGCAGCACGATCCCGCGGGCGCGCGCGTCGGGGCAGAGCGCCTCGAACGCCGCCACCACCTCGGGGCCCACCTCGAAGCAGCAGGGGCCGATCGCCGGACCGAGCGCCACCCGCAGATCGGCCGGGCGGGCGCCGAAGTCGGCCGCCAGCGCCCGCACCGCCGCCGGCAGCACGCCCGCCACCGTGCCGCGCCAGCCGGCGTGCACCGCCGCCCGCGCGCCGGTGCGCGGATCGACCAGCAGCGCCGGGACGCAGTCGGCGACGAACACGCCCAGCACGATCCCGGGCGCGTCGGTATAGAGACCGTCGGCCTCCAGCGCGGCCACGGCCGCGCGGCCGTCGCCCACCCGCACGCGCGCCACCGCCGCGCCGTGCACCTGGCGGGCGGTGAAGATCGGGCCGCCCGCCGCGCGCTCGAGCCGCCTCCGATTTTCGGAGACCGCCGCCGGGTCGTCGCCCCACTTGCCGCCCAGGTTCAGCGTGTCGAACGGCGGCGCGCTGGCGCCCCCCGCGCGGGTGGTGAAGCCGTGGACGAACGGCGCGCCGATCAGCGCCGACCGGAGCAGCGGCAGCTCCCACCTCCCGTCCGGATCGCGGACCAGCTCGGCGCGCATCGCGGATCCTTATAGCGCCTCGAGCGCCGCCCGCGCCGCCCGCATGTCGGCCGGCGGCTCGGAATGAAACGACAGCTTCTTGCCGGTCGCCGGGTGGACGAAGCCGAGCTCGCGCGCGTGCAGCGCCTGCCGTCCCAGCGCCTCGCCGATGGCGCGGACCCGGGCGTCGCGCGGCGGCCGGCCGTAGACCTTGTCGCCCAGCAGCGGACAGCCGAGCGCCGCCAGGTGGACGCGCACCTGGTGCGTCCGCCCCGTCTCGAGCCGCGCCTCCATCCGGGCCGCCCCGGGGAACCGGGCTACCACCCGCCAGTTGGTGACCGCGCGCTTGCCCGTGCGCACGCGGCTGGAGAACTTCTTCCGGTCGCGCGGATCGCGCCCGTAGAAAGTGTCGATGCGCCCGCTCGCGGCCGGCGGCGCCCCCGCCACCAGCGCCTCGTAGACCCGCTCGATGGTGTGCGCCTTGAAGGCCGCCGCCAGCGCGTTCATGGTCTGGTCGTCCTTGGCCACCACCAGGAGGCCCGAGGTGTCCTTGTCGATCCGGTGGACGATCCCCGGCCGCAGCTCGCCGCCGATCCCGCGCAGGTCCTTGACGTGCGCGAGCAGCGCGTTCACCAGCGTCCCCGCCTGGTGCCCCGGCGCCGGGTGGACCACCAGCCCGGCCGGCTTGTCGATCACCACCAGCCAGCGGTCCTCGTGGACGACCGCCAGCGGTAGCGCCTCGGCGCGCAGCTCGGTCGCCACCACCGGCGGCGGCGTCCAGACGACCTCGTCGCCCGCGCGCAGCTTGCGCGAGGGCGCCCCCGCGGCGCCGTTGACGGTGACGGCCGCCTGCCCGATCTGCCGCGCCAGCTGGGCGCGCGACACCTCGGCGATCTGCTGCGCCAGGTAGGCGTCCAGCCGCTGCCCCGCCGCCGCCGCCGCGACGACGAACCGCCGCGCCACTACCAGATCTTCGAGCGCACGCCGCCGCGCGACTTCAGCAGCATGTCGACCAGCGCGCGGTCGTAGAGCCCGAGCTCGTAGATCTCGGGGGTGACCCGGCTCTTGTACAGCGTCCGCCCCTCCTCGATCTCGTCGCGCATCCCGTCGAACAGCGCGTCCTTCTCGATCCCCTCGACGATCTTCTTCTCGTGGTACATCGAGAGGTCAGAGGCGATCGCGCGCGCGAGCTGGCGCGCGCGTTCCGGCTTGTCGATGAGCGCCATGCGGCGAGTGTAACTCAGCCCCGGGCGGTCGGCTAAAGCGCCTCGCGCCCGCCGAGCGCGTCGACCGGCAGCGGCGCGCCCGTCACGTGCACGCCCACGCGCCCGTCGACCACGCGCACCACCTCGCCCTGCACGCGCAGCGGCCGCTCGTCCTCGAGGCGCGGCAGCTCCAGCTCCACGGTCTGCCCCGGCCGCTCGTCGCCGAGCGGGCTCTCGATGAGGAGGCCGTCGCCCGAGACGTTCGCCACCTTCCGCAGGTAGCGGCCGCCGTCGGCCAGCTCGACCGCGTAAAAATCTGTCCGTACCCGCTGTTTGCCGCGCTTTTCCGAGACCTCTCGCCGCCAGACTCGCTTGGTTTCCATGGTCATCCTACCCACCTCAACCTACATCTGGCTACCTGCCGAGTCAAGCTGAGCCCCGACCGATTGCTGCGCCGCGTGCATGCTACGCTCACGCCGATGAACCGCCTGCTGCTCGCCCTCGTCCTCACCGCCGCCACCACCGCGACCGCGCGCGCCGCCGAGTCGCTGTACGAGATCACCAAGGTCGAACCGAAGGTCGCCGTCGGCGGCACCGGGACGGCCAGCCTGACCATCAAGGTGAAGGGGGGCTGGCACGTCAACGACGAGGCGCCGATCAGCGTGGCGCTGACGCCGCCGCCCGGCCTCTCGGTCAAGAAGGCCAAGCTGACCCGCGCCGATCTGGCCGCCAGCAGCAAGGAGAGCGCCCGCTTCGACATCCCGGTCTCCGCCACCGCGGTCGGCACCCAGACGCTCGGCGCCGAGGCCCACTTCGTCCTCTGCCAGGAGCAGGCCTGCAAGCCGGTCAAGGAGACGGTGACCCTGGCCATCGAGGTCACCCCCGCCGCCACGGGCAAGAAGAAGAAGCACTGACCGCGCGGGATCGCCCGATCAGCGAAAATCTCGGACGATCTTCTCCACGCGGCGGGCGAGCTTGGGGCTGAGGGCGCCGACCGAGGTCACCGACAGCCGCTCGGGGCGGATCACGCGGCGGGCGACGGCGCGGATGTCCTCGGGGCGCACCCGGGCGAGCGCCTGCGCCCGCTTCTCCTGCGACTCGGCGCGCGTGTAGAGCTCGGTGCCGCCGAACCAGCCGCACAGGCCGTCGATGTCGTCGTAGCAGGCCTCGATGTCGCCGACGAAGCGGCGCTTGGCCTTGTCGAGCTCGTCCTCGCCCACCAGCTCGTCGCGGAAGCGGCCCAGCATGCCGAGCGCCTCGCCGATCAGCGCCGGCAGCTTGGCGTGCGCGCAGGCGGCGTCGATCTCCAGCAGCGCGGCGTCGTGGTACGAGTGCAGCGACCCGGCGATCGAGTAGGCGAGCCCCTTCTGGTCGCAGATCTGGTAGTGGAGCCGCGTCGACATCCCGTCGTCGAGCACCCGCACCAGCGCCCGCAGCGCCAGGTAGTCGGGGTCGGTCTCGGGGAGCGCCTGAAACAGCACGTGCACCTGCGTCTGCGCCGACTCGTTGTGCACGGCGTGGAAGCGCGGCCCGGCGCCGGCGG
>DASZVW010000601.1:0-4600 GCA_035546895.1 Polyangia bacterium | reverse complement strand
CTTCTGATCGCCGCGCCGGCGGCCGGGCACGCCGCTCTGCCGCAACCAGGCCGGGAGGTCGTTCGAGGGCGGCATGCGCGGCGGGTCTCCGTCGGGACGGCGCTAGTGCGCCACGGCGGCGATGCCGGTGGCCAGCGCGGTGATCGCGTCCTGCGGCTTCCCGCCGATCAGCGTGCAGAAGTCGGCGCTCTGCCCGGTCCCGGGGTTGGCCGCGTCGAGCGCCGCCATGAGCGGCCCGAAGTAGGCGTTCGGCGACGGCCCCATCACGTCGAGGTCGTTGAGCGGGACGCCCTGCACCTGCTTGCAGGCGGCCTCGAAGTCCGCCTGGCTCTCCAGCTCGGGCGTGGCGATAGCGGCCTGGACCACCCGCGATGGCGCGATGCCGCCGCTGGCGAAGGAGAGCCAGCTGGCGGTGCCGTCGGCGTTGGTGTCGAGGAAGATGTCGGTCGGCGAGCGGCCGTTCACGGCGCAGGCGGCGCTCGAGAGCGCGCAGCGGCGCGGGAGCGGCTGCAGGTAGACGACGATGAAGAGGTCGTGGGGCGTGTCGAAGAACGCGCTGCGATCGATCCCCCCCAGCTCGGGGGGCAGCGCGATGGCGTTCAGCCCCTGCCCGAACCCGATCACGTTGGCCGCCTCGGACGTCTGCGCGTCGCCGTCGAAGTCCCCGGACGAGGCGAGGAGCTGCAGCGCCAGCGCCAGATCGGCGTCGTCGATGTTCCCCAGCGTGGGGGCGATGAGCGGGAGCAGATCCTGGTAGCTGGAGACCCCGCCGTCGGTGCCCGCGGCCAGGAGGAGAGCGGCCAGCGCCGAGGGCGGCGTGGTCGGGGCGCCCGCCTGCTGGCCGAGCAGCAGGCGCGGCCCGAACTGGTCGGCGTACGTGGAGATGACCCCCATGTTGGCCACCACCAGCCCCTTCGACTGGAAGTAGGTGTCGATCCCGATCATGATCCCGGCGTACGAGCCGGCGAGGTTGGCCGACGAGCGCGCCAGGTTGACCACGTAGAGGACGTTGGCCTGCAGCGGCGGCGGCGGCGGCAGCGCGTCCGGGTGCGGCGGCGGGAGGATGACGATCTTGGTCTTGGTCTTGTTGCCGCCATCCGGGCTGTCGGGGGTGACGATCGTGCAACCGGCCGACGCCATGACGAGCGCGAGCGCCGAGGTGAACGTGAGATAAGCGAGCGTCGACTTCATAGGGCCACCACCTTTCCTTTATCGGTGCCGGTACTGCTCTCCTTACCAAGCTCCGCCCGCGGCGCCTGCAGGCCGCGCGATCGCAGCGCCTGACGCAACGCCGCGAAGACCGCCCGCCGGGCCTCTGCAGTCTCCCGCGGCGTGGGCGCGACCGCCAGCGACAGATCCTCCGCCAGCGCCGCGGCCACGGTGGGCGGCAGCACCGACATGGTCCGCGTCCCCACCCCCTCCGGGGCGGCGCGCAAGAACCGGCCCAGCGTCTCGGTCGGCACGCTGGCCACCGCGGCGCCCAGGATCTCCTCGGAGACCAGCTCGAACGTCGCCTCGGAGATGAGTGCGGCCTCCACCGCGCGCGCCTTGGCCGGGTCGCTCCGCCGCATCGCCTCCAGGATGTCGGCCTGCTCGGCGGGCGGCCGCTCCTCGACCAGCTCGACGGCCAGGTCGAGGTCGCCGGTCTGGCCCGAGTCGAGGTGGGCCAGATCGATCGCCCGCCCGCGCAGCGTGGCCGCCACGTCCAGGAGGTGCTCCTTGGAGAGTGCCTTCGGCGAGGCGATGGCGGCGGCCAGCGCCGCCCGCTCGGCGGCCGAGCGCGACTCCAGGTAACCGGCCCGCAGGTGGCCGGGCGCGTAGCGGAGCGCCGCCGCCCGCACCGCGGCCGGCTCGGGCTCGAGCAGCGCCGCCAGCCGCTGCGGCGACAGCCCGAGGAGGAAGGCGAACTCCTGCTCGACCGGATCGTCGCTGCCGATCATCCGGTGCTTGAGAACCCGGCGGTGGAGCTCGTCGACGATCTCGCGCGTCTCCTTGCGGGCGCGCCCGTCGACCAGCATCGCCGCCGCCTCGCGCAGGCCGGGGCCGCAGGCGGGATCGCCGCGCAGGTCCTCGACCACGCCGGGGCCGATGAGCTCGACCGCCACCGCGACCTTCTCGATCTGGTTCTCGCGCACGAGCTCGCCCATCACCCGGCGGGCCAGCACGCGGTCCTCGCGCAGCGCGCGCCGCACCTCGGGGAGGTGATCGACGGCGGCCGGCCCCCCCGCCGCCGGCGTCTCGCCGCGCCGGTCGGGCGCGGTGCCGGCCTGGATGCTCCGGCGCGCGCGCCGGTCGGCCAGCATGCTGAGGAGCGCGAAGGCGAGCGCGCCGATCAGGAGCCCCAGGATCCCCAGCGCCACGGCGACGATCCAGGGGACGCCGCGCAGGCCCGCGTCGGCGGGGGCCGCCGGCGGCGGCAGCGGCGCCGGCGGGCGCTCGGGCGCCGGCTCGGTCTTGGCCGCCGGCGGCTGCTGCGGGGGCGGCGGGTAGCCCCAGGGGGGCGCCTCGCGCTGCTGCGGCTGCTGCCGCGGCGTCGGGAACGGGAACACCGTCTCGGTGATGTCGACGGGGACGTCGAGCAGGTCGAGCTTGCTCTTGATCAGGTTCTTGAGGTCCTTGCGGAACTGCGCCGGCAGCTTGGAGTCGAGGGTCAGCGCCACCTCCACGTGCTCGGCGACGAACTCCGTCCCCGGCGTCAGCTCCTCGAACCCGGGCGCGGCCCCCGCCGGCAGCGCGGTCGGGTGGTTGACGCGCACGTCGACGTACTTGAGCTCGGCCTGCCCGGGGGCCATCTCGTCGAGCACCGGCCCCACGCGCCGCTGGACCTCCTGGCGCACGTTCGACTCCAGGAGCTGCGCGTCGTTGCCGAACGGCGGCCGCCGGTCGGCGCGGGCGGCCCCGGCCCACAGCACCGCGGCCAGCGCCGCGGCGGCGGCCCGCTTCCCCGATCCCCCATGGATGATGCGCTTCATTGGACCGCTCCCGGCTAGTGGACCCTAATCACGACCCGGCGGTTCTCGCCGCGTGCGCGTGCCTGCGCGGCGGCGTCGCCCTGGACGGGCGAGGCCGGCCGCGTGTCGGCGTACCCCTGCGCGGAAAGGCGTTGCGGGCTGACCCCGATCGCCGTGAAGAGCTTGAGGACGTTGATCGCCCGCGCGCTCGACAGCTCCCAGTTGGAGTCGAAGCGGCCGGTGTGGATGGGGACGTCGTCGGTGTGCCCCTCGATGGCGATCTGGTAGCGGCTGTCGATGGTGGGGAGCAGCTTGCCCACCCGATCGATCGCCTGGTGCCCGGCGGCGGTGATCTCCGCCTGTCCGCTGTCGAAGAGGAGCGCGCTCTTGAGCTCCATCCGCAGCCCGTCGTCGTCGAGCACCGTCTTCACCTGGCTCTGCAGGTTCTGCTGCTGGATGACCGAGTCGATCTTCTCCTTGAGGACGTCGAGCGACGGCGGCGGCGCCTGGTGCGAGATGGCGGCGGAGACCATCTCGAACTTGCGCAGGTTCACCTTGGACATGGCCAGCGCCAGGATGAGGAAGGCGAGCAGCAGGCTGACCACGTCGACGTAGGGGAGCAGCCAGGAGGTGTCCTCCTCCTGCGCGTAGGCGAGCAGATCGACCGGTTCGGAGCGCCGCGCCCCCCTGCCCCCCTTGGGCGCGGCGGTGATCTCGGCGCCGATCACGCCGCCTCCACGACTGGCGCGGGACCGCCGCCGGCGCCGGCCAGGAGCCGCAGGTCGTAGAGCGACCGCCCCTCGGCGATGCTGGTGAGCCCCCGCTCGAGCAAGCGCGCCGACACCGAGAGGTTGCGCCCGTAGCTCTCGATCCGCTTGCCGAACGGCGACCAGATCCCGTACGCCAGGATGAGACCGTAGAAGGTGGCCAGCTGGGCCACCGCCATGGCGGGGCCGAGCTGCTCGAAGTTCTTCAGGTTGATGAGCATGTTGACCAGGCCGACGATGGTCCCCATCAGGCCCACCGCCGGCGTGGTGCGGGCCAGGAAGCGGAACACCTCCTCGGCCTCCTTCACCTGCGAGAGCCGCGCGTACGACAGCGTCAGCACCGTCTCGCGCGCGTCGGCGCCGCCGCCCGGCTGCAGCAGCAGCGGCCCCACCTCACGCAGCAGCGGATCGGCCGCCTCGGCCAGCACCTTGGCGGCCTCGACGTTGCGCCCCTGCTTGAGCTCGCGCCCGAAGCGGTAGAGGTCGGCGATCATGCGCGCCTCCGCGCGCCGCGCGTGGTACCGGAGCGCCTGCGCCAGCGTGACGATGCCGCGCCAGATCTCGCGCACGTCGTGCGCCACCAGCAGGATCGAGGGGGGCGCGCCCAGGAGCAGGATGAACGCCGCCGGGTGGAAGAAGCCGGTGAACCCGTTGGGCATGTGCGCGCGCGTGGCGACCAGCGTCGCCCACAGCCCCGCGAGCCCGATGATGATGTGCATGCGCCGCCTTCTTTCTTATTCTTTGCCGAGGCGCTGGAGCGCCTCGAGCACCGCGAGGTTGAAGGGATTGATCCGGAGCGCCTCCTGCCAGGCCTCCCGCGCCAGCGCCTTGTTGCCGAGCCGCTCGTAGAGCGAGCCCTTCATCGACAGGATGTGCTCGTCG
>DASZVW010000600.1:0-20728 GCA_035546895.1 Polyangia bacterium | reverse complement strand
TCGACGATCGCGGGCGGCGTCGGCGCCGACATGATGGTGTCGTCATTGGGACAGGCCACGGTCTCGTCCAGCCGCTGCCGGACGAAGAGTTCCGCCGGCCGAACGTCGAGGATCTCGCACATCGAGTGAGAGACAGTCTTCATCGGCGCGCCGCACAGAGGGCAATTGCGCAGGGAGGGCGGCACGTGGTTGACCTCGGTGACGCGCTCGAGGTCCTTGGGCAGCGCCGCCCGCCCGGGATGACGTCCTCGCTTCCTCTTCTTGTTTGACGGATCGCCGGGCAAGGTGACACCGCCGGTCCCTTCCTCGAGCTTCGCCCCGGGCTCCCGGATCAGCGGCACCATGACCCCGAACGCGAACAGCAACTGGGCCTCGACGCGCCCGAGCGTCTCCGACCGTGGCCGCTTCCGGCGGGCATCGCCGAGCCGCTTCGTCAGCTCCGTGTTGATGTCCCGCATCCGCGTTACGAGCGCGATGATCGCAGCGACCAGCTCGACGAGCCGCATCGCCTTGATCATCTTCTCCAGCCACCGTCGCACGTCTTCGACGTCCGGGGCGTAGGGCGACGTCACCGTCGCAGTCTCGATCATCTCACCTACTACAGTGCCCCCGAGATGAGAAAGCGGATCAAGGATTCTGCGTCCCGCTCGACGATTTCTCGAGCGCCGCCCCAGGCTGCCACCGTCGGCGACGGCGCGCGCCCGCAAGGTCGATTCCCTCCACGATGAGCGCTAGATCGGCTGCTTCGATCGCCAGAGATGAGAGCCTCCCGTCCGAAGAGAACGCGGGGCGAAACCGTCCGCTCTCCAATCGCTTTGTCCACGTCGCGAAGCCGTTCCGGTCCCAGTAGACAACGCGTACTCGGTCGCAGCGCTTCGAAAAGAAAATGAACAGGTGGCCGCTGAGAGGATCCTGCTTGAACACGTCCCGGACAATCACCATCAGGCTGTCGGCGCCCTTGCGCCCGTCCACCGGCTGCGTCCCGACGAACAGCCGAACACTCGGCGGCAGGCTCAGCACCGCGCGACCGGAGCATCAAGCACCGCCACCACGCGCCGAAGCAAATCCTCGCCGAACCCGTCCTGCACCCGAATCACGTGACCCGAACGGAGCACCACCTCGATCGCCGCATTCGCAGACCGCTTGATCTCGACGAACGCTGGCAACGTCTGCCCCGCGGCAGCGAGCTGCGTGCGCCAACGATACAGGCGCTGCGCATCCAGGCCGTGCCGTGCGGCGAACTCCCCCACAGACAAACCCGAAGCGTCCATCTGCTTCAGGATCGCGCGCGCTTCCTCTGCCCTCCAACGTCGTCGGGCAGACAGCCGAGCTGGAACGAGATCATTGGTAGGCCGTGGCATCCTTCACCTCCAGCCTCTGCACTGCCACGCCCGCGCCCCGTCCGCATCACGCCTCTCGTGGATGGCTTACGATCAGTCCTCCAGTCTTCCAGATGGTGCTTGACGGTGGTGATGACCTCGCGGATATCCGACGACAGGTCACCAGAGAGACTTTCAGCATCCGCGAGCGGCTGAACCGATGCGGTTGGATAGAAGATTGAACGTCTCTCGATGTCGGCACTGTCGTCGCCCGGGAACAGGATCGCGGCGACCTGTTGGGCTTCCGCGAGACCGATCGGAAGGTTGGCGAGCCTACTAAGTCCGCGAAGGCCCTTTGAAAGCGCACGAGCGGCACGCTGATTCGAGACCTCTCTTAGCTGCCGAAGGCACGCTAAGAGGCGGTCACGCAACGGCGCAAGGGAAGCGTCCTTGATGTCGGCATCGAAGGTGATGTCCGGGTACTCAGGCAGCGGTGGTTCGTCACGGTCGCGCAGGAGCCCGGCCCGCATAAGAGGCGCACCGCAGCGAATAGGAGGCTGCGGGCGCGCCTCCGCTGTGTGCGAACGCGCACGTAGAATGGATTCAGCCTTGCGAAAGGAGAACCCGTCCTCGCACAACACTGCTAGGGGAATCGCCTGCTCGGAACAGTCGGAAAGAGCCTGCAACAGCTCTCCCAGCCGCTCCGGCCAATCTGGGCCCGTAGCGTCCTGAGAGAGACGCGTTAGGTCCAGGACGATGCAGTCTAGGGAGCGAAGGCGCGGATAGCGGAGGAACCGGCTGAGCTCGGAGGGAGGACTCGGTGGCAGGCCGAATACCGCAAAGGGACTCGTGAGCGGATCGCCAAGCTTTGCAACGTGATCGCCGAACCACCCGAGCGTCGTGTGCCTCCGAACGCGCTTCAGGATCTGATCTGCGTCGGATGCAAACGGGGGAAGGCTGTCGTTGGTGACCGGCGGAAAGACAATCGTCGTTTCGAGCAGGGTCGGGTTCTTTATCGTGACATCTCGGCGCTCCGGCCCGCTAGCGCCGTCGCCGCCGGACCGTTCCGCGGCGGAGGGCGTAGAGCGGAAGAGATCCTTTAGTCGAATCTCGACAAGCGCCAGTGCTCTCTGGGGCGCTAGTAGCGAATTAGCGTTTCGGAGGTCGGCGCGCGCGGCGCGCAGGATATCGTCTGGGTGGACGAGAATCGATCGAGCAGCATGTGTTGCACCAGACCGCCAAGGCCAAAGCCCGAGGGTGACGCCAGAAGAGGAACGCTTCGCTCTCAGCTCGCGGAGCGCGATCGACGCGGCGACAAATCCGTTGTCCGGGCGCGCCGGCCAAGCCAGGATCAAACGATCGCGGTGATCCGAAATTGAGTCAACGATGGCCGTAACGACCTCGGAAGAGGCAGCTTCGAGCCAGTCGCCAGGCTTGGCGACCCGGGCATACCTGGGTGGATGGTCCGTAGTCATCCGTCGGCGGTTTGACGCGACGTCCGCCGTCTCAGCGGCTCCAAGACCGTCCATCATTCACTTTCCTGTCCCCCCTGGAGATTCCAAGAGATTACAGCCCGGAGTAGCGCCGGCGATCACCGGAGTGACAGGATTTCATGTCGTACCCTGTGCGATGATCGCGTAGAGGGGTCACGACCAAATGCCTGCCACCGCTCCTATCGGTCGCAGCCGAGCTGTCTCGACGCAGGGGTCGCTGACAGGAGCAGTGCCCTTCTAGTGCTTTCGACCGTGAGGAAAAAGGACCCGTCTCCTTCAGCAGTTCGGGAGGTCGTCCAGATTGTTCCTGGACGTGTTGTCGCGGTCGGTCCGCAGGTACTTGCCAGTCGGGCCATGAACGACTCGGATCTCGGTCCGCGCCTGTCCCGGCGGCCAGATGACGTAGTACGTGTGCAGGCCGAGCTCGATGTCTCGGATCGCGTCCGCCGAGGCTCGAGGCGACCACGTCTGCCCAGGTTGGCAGAGACTCGTAATGTCGCCGTTCCAAGCCTTCCCAGTCCCGGTCACTCTCCTGTCAGCCATGTCTCTCTCCTTGTTTCGCGCCGATTGAGTCCGGCGTTACGCCACATCCGCCGCGTTCGCCGATTACGCCGATCTGCGTACTTTTTAGGTGACCCGACCTCAGCGGTCAAGATCTTTTTCGCTAGGCCAGCGTGCTCTGGCCGCGCGAGAGGAGACGCAGCGTCTCGAGTCGGATCGCCGCCGCCTGTTTCGAGACCTCGAATAGGCCCGCTAATGCCGGAATGATCCGGTGTTCCTGTCCCTCGGGCACATCGGTCCGGCCAGGGAATACTGCGGCGATTTCGCGCCGCGCGAGCTCCACGAAAGTCACCCGCGGCATGAGCAAGGCGGCCATCCCCTGGTTCGCTTGCCATTCGCGCCAGTCAACAACGCGTCGAAACGACGCCGCGCTCTTCGGGCAGCGGTGAAGCGCTCGCCTGGCGGTCGGCTCCTCGCCGAACAACTCCATGTTCCGTGCACCACGCTCGACGAAGCTGCGATGCAGCACGACATGCGCGGCCTCATGTGCCAGGGTCGCTCGGAATCGGCCGCGGATACCCGGCTCTGTTTCGTCCTCATCGAGGGCCGAGCCGGTGAGCTGGGCGTTGATCGACACTCTCGGCGGGTGGTCCCCAAAGAACTCCGTGAAACCGAGAAGGGCTGCTTCCATTTCGACGTACTGGTCTAGCCTCGCCCCGAGGTGCCGCTCGATAAACAGCTCGAGGTTCAAGGCGGGCGAGTCGATCGAGGGAACCATGGATGCATTCCGCAGCTCAGCTTCGATGATCTCCTCGATCTCTCCATCGCCGAACCAGAGTTGGTCGCGGCCATCGCGTCCGCGAATGGTTTTCACGAGCCCTTTTTTTTCGGGAGATTCTCGACACGACGAAGGAGTTCCTGCAACTCCTCTTCTCGCAGTCCCTTATCCGAGATTCGACGGAACAACACTCCCGCCGTTGGATGCTGCTTCAGATAGCGCTCTGCCTGATCGCCGACCCTCCCTGCCATGGCCATCAAGTCATCGACGTCCAGGCGAAGAAGCTCAGCCAATTGAGTCAGCACCTCCTCGGATGGGACTCGTCGATCGTTCTCGATGTCCGACAGATACGAAGGGGTAATTTTTAACTTCGTCGTCACTTCCCGCAGCGTGAGTCCGAGGGCGACTCGTGCATTGCGGATCACTTCGCCCAGAGTGGCGCCGCTAGTGTTCGCCATGTTCGCCGCGAAGCGTAACTCTGCCGATCAGGCCGGTCAAGGAATCCGCGGCCCCGAACGGTCGCCCTCTGATTCTCAGAATCGGCCGACGACGCTACCGATTCCGCGCTGCAGCGCGGGCCTGTTCACCGCCCACGGCCAAGCGCAGAGACTTCGGTTCCAAGACCTCCGCTTTGTCACCAAAACTGAGTACCCAGCTGACCACCTCAGTCGTTCCCCGCAGGTCCATCGTCATTTCAATTCCGCCATCACTCCTCCGGAACTGCTGCGTAGGATGCCATTGCCGCCGCTGAATGTACCGCGCCACCGCGTGATCGAACATGATCCGAACGCGGGTCAGCTCGCCCCGGATTAGGCCGAAGGCGCCTTCCGTCAGTCGATCGGGACGAAAGTCGGTCGGGTACTCGAACCGGTTACCTCTAAGCCACTCGATCTCGCGGAAGCCGTCCAGGGCGAAGGTCCGGACCGCTTTATGTTGGTGGCTGAATCCAGCGAGATAGAGTCCCTTCTTGTAGACCAACATAGTGTACGGCTCGAGGACAAACGTCTTGCGGCCGCCTGAGACGCCTTCGTGTGTCACGCGCAGGCGCTCTTCACGCAGCAAGGCTGTGATGATGTCGTTCACGTCCTCGAGTCGGCCGTCGTAGATGTGCCGCGCCTCGTTCACGTCGAAGACCTTGCGATCAAGGTTCTTCACGGCAGCGAAGTCCTGCCGCTTGAGGGTAGCTTCGAGCTTCGTGAATACCTCGTCGAGGTCCTCCTTGAAACCGGTGCCGGCGAGGAAGTCGAACACGCGGCGTGAGAGGAAGAGCGCGACCATCTGAGCGGTGCTCAGGGTGATCGACTGGCGGCGCGCGGTCGGCATGAGGCGCCAGACCTTGCGCCTGTCGACGGAGTCCTCGTAGAGGGGCTCGCCGGCACGCTGGAGGGCTTGGATGTACCGGAGGCTGGTTCGCGGGTTGACCTTGAATCGGTCGGCGAGGTCGTAGATCGAGAGGCCCTCCGCACGCTCGAGAAGCGCCCGGACCTCGTGAAGCCGGGCGGCAGGACCGTAGCGAGGCCGGCGACCGTCCATCTTCCGCATGGTTCCGGAAGGATACGGTGCCCAGACCCACTTTGTCACACTCGTCCCGTAGCCTGACTTCATACGAAAGGTGAAGTCATGAAGAACCACAGGCGGGGCGCGTGAAGGTCGAGACTCTGGAGGCGTACAACGTTCCCTCCGACATCCTGGCCGTATGGCGGCAGCAGGTCGGCGCTGACCTACTGCCCGTCCAGGAGCGCGCGATCAAGGAGTTCGGCCTCTTCGCCGAGGGGAACTTGATCGTATTCTCGCCGACGTCGTCGGGGAAGACGTTCGTCGGCGAGATGGCGGCGGTGAAGGCGGCCCGTGGGAACACAAAGGTGCTGTACCTGGTGCCCCAGAAGGCACTGGCAGTGGAGAAGTTCGAGGAGCTTCGGCGCCGCTACAGCTCGGCCGGCATCAAGGTCGTCGTCTCGTCACGGGATCGGCGTGAGCATGACGATGACATCGAGCGCGGTGACTTCCACATCGCAGTCGTGGTGTTCGAGAAGGTGCAGGCGCTCTTGATCGCCAAGCCACAGCTCATGGACCTGGTCGGGCTCGTGGTCGTCGATGAGCTGCAGATGATCACCGACAAGGACCGCGGACCGACGCTGGAGCTGCTACTTACGAAGCTGCGAATTGCCTCCTCGAAACCGCGGATCATCGGCCTGTCGGCGGTGCTGGGTCGCGCGCAGTCGCTGGCAGACTGGCTAGGCGCGCGCCTGCTGGTTGACCAGCGACGGCCAGTCGACCTCCGGAAGGGGGTCCTCTGCCGGGGCGAGTTCCGGTACCAGGAGCACAATTCAGGCAAGCAGGGCGTGGAGCCATTCGCCGACTTCAGGTCCGAAAAGCGCGAGGAGCTATTTCTGGCGGCCGTCGAAGAGCTGGCCCGCCGTGGCGAGCAGGTGCTGGCGTTCGTCCCAGATCGGGCGACGACGGTCCTCTTCGCACGAGTCCTCAGCCAGCGCCTGGTGCCGGCGCCGGCGACCGCCGCGGCCGAGGAGCTGCGGAACCAGGAAGAGACACTGGCTCGCGAGACACTACTCGAGGTGCTCGGCAGCGCCGTCGCCTTCCACAATTCGGACCTCTCGCCGGAAGAGCGCGAGATCGTCGAACGGCACTTCCGCGACGGGTCCATTCGCGCGCTGTTCTCGACGTCGACGCTCGCCGTGGGGATGAATCTGCCGGTCAAGAACGTCGTCCTCGATCACCAGCGCTGGGAGTACTTACGCCGGTATGGGCGCTGGTCGCTGGTCGACATCTCCCGGTCGGAGTACGAGAACATGAGCGGTCGCGCGGGGCGCCTCTCACTCGTGAACGACTTTGGCCGCTCGATCTTGGTGACTTATTCCCCGTTCGAAGCGGACGTCTGGTTGCAGCACTTTGCGGGCGGAGAGTTCGAGGAGATCCGCCCTACACTTGCCGAAGCGCCACTCGAAAACCACGTCCTCGATCTGATGGCATCCGGGTTCGCCTCGTCCCGGCCCGAGCTGGAGGAAATGCTGCTCGCCAGCTTCACAGGATGGGTCCATTGGGCACAGAAGATGAGCCGGGTGGAGTTCGGGCAGGCGCTCGACAAAGCGGTCGCGGCTGGCCTGAGCGGAGGCCTGTTGCGAGCTCAAGCCGACGATCGGATGGAGGTAACCGCTGTGGGCCGAGTGTGCGCGGCGAAGGGTATCGGCGTGGCGACGGGCGCCGTCCTCGCCATGTGGGCGAAGGCAGCAATCGAGGTGACGGCCCACGATCTCGAAGTCCTCATGGTCGTCAGCCAGACCCCGGTCGGCCAGGATGTCTACGTCGCCCTGCCGCGAGACGAGCGCTGGGCAGCTGACTACCGCGGGAAAGTCCTGGCGCGCGCCGCGGCCGGCGGCATCACCGCCCGGCCGATCTTCGCCGAGATCGCCACGGACCTGCGCAGCCTCGAGTACGACACGACGAAGGTTCTCAAGAAGGCGCTCCTGATGTCGGACTGGATCGAGGAGGTGCCGACGCAGGAGATCGAGGGTCGCTATCACACGTGGGCGGGCGCGATCCGGCGGATCGGCGAGGAGTACGGTTGGCTCGTCGACGCCCTCGCCGGTGTGGCCCGCGCGACGGGCTGGCCGGAGACCCGCAGCCGCGCGCTGCAGGTCTTGGCGGACCGGCTGGCGTATGGCGTTCTACCAGACGCGCTGCCGCTCGCCCGGCTTCGGGCTCGCGGGGTGGGACGCGCGCTCCTCCGGCGAATGGTGGACGCCGGCTTCGGGACGCGGGAGCAGCTGAAGGAAGCCGGTCCCGAGAGGGTGCGGGATGCCATCCGGAACAAGGCCGCCTTCACGGCGCTCTGGATCGCCGTGGGCGCTGGCGCGGACAACGCACAGGCGGCGGCGATGCGCCCAAGCAGCCGCGCGGCGGACGCACCGGCGACGGTGGCCGATGTCCCTGGGACGCCAGCGCCGGTTCTCACCGTGAACCTTCGCGAGTACCGAGTCTTCTACCGTGGCGTCGAGATTCCCACTCGACCACCGAACAACCTGCAGCGCCAGCCACTGCTGGCTCTCGCGGTCCTAGCCGAGAACGCCGGTGCTTCGGTAAGTGTCTCGGACCTCGCGGCTAGCATGCACCGTCTCGGCGGCCTTTCCCGCCGGCCCGTGGCGCCCGAGGCGCGAGATCTTCGGTACAGGATTCTCCGGCCCTTCCGCCGCGCCCTAAAGAGCAACGTTCCCAGACCGGAGCTTGATCGCCTCGTCGAGAGCATCGCCGGCGACGCCCTCCGCCTGAACGTGGCAGGCCCGGTAACTGTCGTTCCGAAACATGGCGAGAGGAATGCGTCGTGACCATACTGCGGACACTGAACGTCGGTGTAGTATAAAACGCCATGGGGTTCTGGGAGCTAGATGTCGACGACATCGTGAAGGCAGTGGTGGCCTGGGTGCCGGGCGCGCTGTTCTCCGAGAGGCGGTACCGAGATTCGCTGCTCAAGCATCTGCAGGCAACGTTTCCCAAGAACAAGTTCCATATCGAGTTCAAGACAGGGAAAGGGAAGGCCGACATCTTCGTCGACTTCGAGGACAGGACGGGGTTTGGCGCGAAGGTGGCCATCGAGCTGAAGTACCAGCTCAAGACGGCGAACGAGTGCAACCGTCTCATCGGCCAGATCGCGAACTACGTAGACTGTGGCGAGGTTCTCGTCGTGCTGTGTGACGAGACAAAACAGGAACTCGCCGATGCAGTCGCAAAATCCTTGCAAGCGTTCTGCGATCAGAAGTTCTACAGAAAGGGCCGCGTGATCCTAAAGCCCTTCGCGGGACGCGCCAAGAACGGGCAGTTCACCTCAGCGCAAGCAAGGGGGTAGGAGGTCGTGACCAAGGTAATCACCATCACCCCCCATGACACTCGCGATCCCAGCCTCCGTGAGCTCGTCGAGGCACTAACCGCCGCCGATTCGGAGATCGAAGTCCGCTATCTGATGGCTCTGTCGGGCGCGCACTGGGAGGGCGAGATCGTCAAGATCGTCGTGGATCACGGCGTGGGAGCTATTACTAGCCTCCTGGTCTCGACGGTCGCCGTCTGGGCGAAGTCATGGTTTAAGAAGCGCCCGAAGGCCAAGCGCGTTCTCCTGTACGGGCCGAATCACGAAACACTGTTGGAGGTCGATCGCGAGGATCCGCCTGCCGACTAGCGGGCAGCAATCGTCTCTATCCCTTTGGCTTGAACCAAATCGAAACCGCGCCCGTCGAGAGAGCGCCGGACGCCGCAAAAGGACCCTCGATCATGTAGTCGAAGACGACATCGGGGTCGGCCGGGACGCTGTGCTTGGCCAAGAATTGCGTGAGGGGATCGCTCAGCATGCCGGTGACCGTCTCTTCTTGCTTCGCGAGAACGCCCGCGGTCACTGGGTCCACGTTAAACGTCAGCCCCATTTTCGTCATCAGGACATAGCCACGCGTCGGCTGCTCGACTCTCCGTAACTTGTTCGGCATCTCCAGCACTCCTTCTCGCGCAGGGCGCTCGCGAGGGTTCTCAACCGGCCGGCGTCAGGGCCGCATCTGCCGACTCTGATCATAGTCCAGATCGCGAGTTCCGGCCCTCTCTCCGCGCCGGCGACCCGGCGACCGCGCGCCGCGCGTCGCCGAAATCGACGACGCTAAGTCGACAAACAATCGACACCCTGACGACGCTCTGACGACCACAGACGACGCGCCGCCTGGCATCTACCGGGCGTGTCGAACGAGGTTCATGACGTCCGGTGCTCAGCGTGCGGGAAGCTGCTCGCCCGGCTTCGGGCAGGGGTCCTAACGCTCCAGCGCGCGGACTCGGAAATGACGGTCGAGGGCGAGTTCAGAGCCTCGTTCGTCTGCGGTGGGCGGAACTGCCGGCGGCTGAACGTGGTCCGCGTACGGTCACAAC
Source organism: Polyangia bacterium (assembly GCA_035546895.1). Taxonomy (GTDB): domain Bacteria; phylum Myxococcota_A; class Polyangia; order Fen-1088; family Fen-1088; genus JADGRB01. Next base: position 10,724 of record DASZVW010000600.1, on the reverse strand, counting down.
CCACCACCCCCATGGCCTCCACTCGGTAGCACTCGTTCAGAACTCACCACAACTCAACCCAGAGCGCGAGACGCCTTGCACGGCCCCAGTGAGCGCCAGACGCCGGCCGGGAACGGCGGTCGTCCATGCGCTCATATTGGGAAGGTCTTCGCCTCGGGCTGCTTCGATCCATCGAGGCGCGCGATTCGATCGCGGCGTTCGACGAGCTGAAGTCGCGAGGCCGCGTCTTCGACGGCTTCGAGACGCCGGCCGACCTCGTAACGTCCGTGTCGCCGGCCATCGACCTGGACGCCCGCGATCCTGTGCTCTGGGCGATGGTCCGCGCGACGCGCGATCCGCGGCTCCGCCGGCTTGCCCAGACGCTGCTCCTCCTCTGCTTTTGGCCGGCTCTGGACGCCATGTTCCGCAGGCGGTTCGGCCTGTTCCCAAACCGGCCCCAGGATCTCGCGTCCGAGATCGTCGGCCGCTTCACGATCGAACTACAACGGGTGGATGTCGGTCGCGTCGGCCATCTAACCGCCACGCTCCTGAGAAATACCGAGCGCGACGTCATTCGGACACGGCGGCGCGAGCGTTTGGTCGCCTCGAGGACGACGGAGGTGAAGCCCGAGTCCGCCGTGGTGGCGCCACCCGAACCGGAGCCGCCTCGCCCGCCGCTGGGGTCATTGGCTGACCTTACCGATCCCGAATCGATCCCCGCGCTCAGCGCGTGGCTGCGTCGGGCTATCGGCGACGACGCTGATCTCGTGCTCGACGCGATCGTTCGCAGGAAGAGGCGGGCGCAGATCGCCGTGTCGCTCGGGATCTCGCATGCCGCCGCTCGCAAGCGCCTCGAACGCGCGCTCGCCCGCGCCCGCGCCTCTCTTTTTGCGAATCCGCAGTCACAACCGGCCGCGTCGGTGGCCTTGGCCTGCTGATGACCACAAAACACGATGATCGGCCTTGTACGGTGTCGGAGGAGTTCCTCCGACTGCCCGGACTCTTCCGCCGGTGGGAGCTCGAGCAGGTGATCGAGGGCAGCGACGAATTTCACGTCAGCGCCGCCGGGACGACGGAGGACGGCACCGAGCTGTTCACTGTCTATTGCAGAGAGCGTCCCCTCGTGCCGCCAGCGGACGGAGGCGCGCGATGAACGGCGATCTCATCTACTCCGTCGAGGTCGAGGTCATCGCCTTCCCCGACGAGGAGGCAGGCGAATACACCAGAAAGCCGACCATCGTCCGCTACTGCGACATCTGCAGGAGGTGGGGCGCCGTCGGGTCGACGCACATGTGCTGGCGCAATTGGAGGCCGCGTCTTTCGGACCTTCTGATCGAGATGACGCGCGACGGGAGGCAGCCATGAGGATCTACATCGCCTCCCGGTACGACCGGCGATTCGAAATGCTGGGCGTCACCGGCGTCCTGATGCGCGCAGGCCACCACGTGACCTCGCGTTGGATCGAAGGGCGCGGCGACGGTCCCGAAGTCGCCGCGGCGGAGGATCTGGAAGACGTCCTGCGCGCCGAGTGCCTCGTCTCGTTCACGGAGGAGCCACAGCAGGCCGTGAGCTGGGCGGCGCGGGGCGGCCGGCACGTCGAGTTCGGGGTCGCGCTCGGGGCAGGCAAGCGGCTCTGCGTCGTCGGTCCGCGCGAGAACATCTTCCACTACCTGCCGCGCGTCGAGGTATTCGGGAGCCTCGACGCTCTGGTCGGCGCGTTGGCGGTCCCACCGAGGCGGCCGTGAGCACCGGTCCAGTCCCCCTGCAGGGACGGCTTCTGCTCTGCAGCGTCTGCGGCGGCGTCGTCGTCTTCCTCGAAGTCTACGCCGACGGCCGGAAGAGCAATCAAGAGGCCGAGCGGCTGGTAGCCGCCACTCGGTTCCACATCGCCGCCTCCCCGGAGTGCAAGGAGGGTGGTGTTTTCGACGGACCGGACATCGGCGCCTGCCGATGCGCGGTCCCGCTCCGGTTCGAAAGACCGAGGGGGCTCTTCTGCGCGAAGTGCAACGGGCTCATCGCGCCCCACCTGCGGCCTGACTGGCCGCCAGCCGCCCAGGAGGCGCAGGGACCATGCGGACCATCCACGCTAGCTTGATGTGCAACGGCTGCGGCCGTTTCACGCCCCACACCTTCGACGAACTCAAAGAGCCACCGAAAGGACCAGGCCCAGCTCCGGTAGGCCCGGTCTACCTGAATCTCATGTACGTCTGCGACGTCTGCGAGACCGAACGGGTCTTCGGCAATGAGCCGGCCATCGCTGGAGGGTCGGCGAGTGAGCGCGAGGCCCGACAGGAGCACGCGACCGAGGTGCACGGCATGCGGACGGTCGAGTGCCCGAAGTGCCACGGCGAAGCTTTCGACTGTTTGTTGTGCGGCGACAGTGGCGAGGTCATCGAATGGGACGACCGCGAGCCCTGCGGCCCAAACTGCCCGCTCGAACGGCCGGAGGGAACGTGATTCCCGCAAACCTGCCACCCCTCCCGCCGAAAGCGGGGCCACCGGGGCCAGCGGGGCCGGGGCGACCCAAGTCCGCGGCCTCCTTGGAGTTCGGCGAGCGGCTCCTGGCCCCGGTCTCCGAGAACACCGGGGCCACCGACCGGGGCCGGGGGCCCGGCGCGTGACCGCGCAGGAACTCGTCAAACGCCTCGAGCGCGTCGCGAAGACCCACGACGGCTGGATCGCGCGCTGCCCGGCGCATGAGGACGATCGCCCGAGCTTGAGCATCGGAGTCGGAGATGACGGTCGCGTTCTCCTGCGCTGCTTTGCCGGTTGCGGGCTGCAGGCGATCCTGGCGGCCCTCCGTCTAGAGACGTCCGACCTGTTCCAACGTCCTTCGGACGCGGCATCGCTTCGACCGTCCGGCACACCCGTGCCGGCACCCGAAATCGGCGCCGCCACACGGTGGTTGAAAGCGGCGCGGTCTCTTCCCGACTCTGAGATCGCGCGCATGTTCGCGGCGCAGGCCCGGGGCGGCCCGGCGATCGTCTTCCGGTACCTCGACCAGGCGGGACACCTCCTCTACGACAAGTTCCGTCCCATCGGCGACCGCAAGGTCTTCTGGCGCGTGCCGCGCGGCTGCCCGAGCGCCCTCTACGGTTTGGCCGACCTCCCGAAGGACGGCACACGGGTGACCGTGGTCGAGGGCGAGCTGGATCTACACGCGATCCGGGCCATCGGCATCAGCCCGGTCGTTTCCGTGCCGGACGGGGCCGGATCGCGCCTCTCGCCCGAGTTGTTGCTACCCCTCGCTTGCTTCAAACATGTCCTCATCGCGACCGACGCCGACGCGCCCGGCGACGAGCTGGCGGCCCGCCTCAGCCACGAACTGGGCGCTGAGCTGTGCCGCCGGGTGCGGCTGGTCGACGGTCTCAGGTCGTTCAAGGACGCGAACGACGCTCTCCGTGCCGGCTGGGCCCGCGAGCGGTTCGAGGCAGCGCTCGCCAGCGCGACCCCGGCGACCCCGCGGCGCCCGCGCCGCGATCCTGTGGACGGCGCCGGCGAGACCGTCCTCCTGGCGGGCGCAGGCGACGAGTCGAGCCCCTACCGGCTCCTCGACGGCCAGCTCTGTCGGATGCGCCACGACCGAGACGGCAACGAAACGACGCAGGTACTCGCCAATTTCGACGCCCGAATCTTCGAGGAGGTCGCGTACGACGACGGCGCTGAGGTCGTCCGAGCCTTCAAGATTCGAGGGCGGCTCGCAAACGGGACGGCGCTCTCCGACGCGCGGGTCACCGCCTCCGAGTTCGGCGGCCTGAACTGGGTCCCGAGCGCCTGGGGCGCCCGCGCTCTCGTGACGGCCGGACAGGGGGCGAAGGATCATCTTCGTGCCGCCATCCAGGTCCTTTCCGATCCCGTCTCTCGCCTCGTCTTCCGACACACCGGCTGGCGAGAGCACGGCGGCCGATGGGTCTACCTTTTCCAAGGCGGTGGCGTAGGCGCCGAGGACATCACCGTCGAGCTCGATCCACCGCTCGACCGGTTCATCCTGCCGCCGTCGACCGTCGACCTCCGCGAGGCCGTCGGTTGGTCGATTCGCCTGCTCGACGCCGCGCCCCCGTCGGTCGCGATCCCCCTCTTGGCCGCGACATACGCAGCGCCCCTCTCGTTCATCATCAATCCAGACTTCGCGCTCTGGCTCGTCGGACCGACCGGAAGCCTCAAGTCCGAGCTGGCGTCGCTGGCGCAGCGCCACTTCGGAACGTTCGACCGCAAGACGCTACCGGGTAGCTGGACGTCTACCGAGAACGCCCTCGAGGCGCGTCTGTTTACCGTGAAGGACGCGATCGCCGTGATCGACGACTACGCGCCGAACGCTGACTCACGCGCTCAGCAAGAGCTGGAGAAGCGCGCCCAACGAATCATCCGCGGCATCGGCAACCGAGCTTCCCGTGGCCGCCTCCGTGCGGATCTCTCACAGCAACCCGATCGCCCACCACGCGGCATGGTCGTCTGCACAGGAGAGGACCTCCCGTCTGGCCACTCGATTCAGGCCCGTCTGGTGATCGTCGAGGTCGACCGCGAACGCCTCGACCTCTCGGTCGTCTCCGACCTGCAATCGAACGGCCACCGCTTGGCGCACGCCATGCGCGGCTACATCGAGTGGCTGCAGCCCATGATCCCGCCGCTACGGAAAGCAGCACCCGAACGGGTGGCCGCGATCCGTCGCGAGTTGCATCGGATCGGATCCCACCTTCGGCAAGCCGAGGCCCTCGCGCACCTTCGTTACGCCTTCGATCTATTCCTGGAGTTCGCTCACGACGCCGGCGCTGTCGAAACCACCCGCGCCGAAGAGCTCCGTGAGCGCGCCCGCGAGACGCTCAGCGCCCTCGGCGAGGAACAGGGGACCACGCTGAAAGAGCTGGAGCCAGCCGAGCGATTCATCGCCGTCCTCGGCACGCTGCTCGAGCAGAAGCGCATCCGCCTGGTCGAGCGCGGCACCGTGCCGCGCGAGGATGTGATCGAAGCGATCGGCTGGTTCGACGAGGAGTACGCCTACCTGTTACCGGATGCCGCCCGCCGCCGCGTCGCCACCTTCATGCGCGAGTCCGGCGAGGCCTGGGGCCATTCCAGCCACGCCCTCCACAAAGCGCTCGTCCGAAAGGGCTACGCCGTTGTCGGCGCCGACGGCCGTCCCGAGGTCCAAGTCCGCGTCGGCGACGGCCGGCGCCGGGTCCTCCGCGTCTACCTGAGCGCCCTGAAAGGCGCCCCTGGCCCCGGTTCCGGCCCCGGTCCGGCTCCGGTTTTGTTCGAAACCGGAGCCGGCACGGACGGCGAGATTCCCCTGGAGTGACGATGAGATAGCAATGGGCCGGCCCCGGTGGCCCCGGTGGCCCCGGTTTCGGGAGGGAGACAGGTGCCCGCTGCTGCTGACCGCAAGAGCCACTCGAACGCCGTGCCGTAGCCTGATAGCGTGGCGCACCGACGTGGAGAAATGGGTGGCGATGGGTCCAGACCGAAGAACCCGGCGCGACTCCAACCGGATTCTGGGCGCAGCTTGAGGACAGTATGATTCGCGCCACCGTACGACCACCGGACCTGCCTCCCGCGCACGCGGTCAGGCATCGGCTCGCGGTCCTAAGTCAGGAACGCTGCAGCGATGACCTGTTCTTCGATCTCTACGGTGTTCAACCGTCGCTCGCAGAGAAGGTCATGCGCGTGTTCCAAGCCTGGAGCCAGAAGCTGAACCCCTTCGGCGGCAGATCCCAAGGCCAAACTCATCGAGGTCTATGGGAGCGCTTCCTCGTGGAACACCGGATCATTCCCAGGAAACTCGCTGCGGCCCGTGTTGGAATGACTGTCGAGTCGTGGAACAGGGTCACGCCGGCGATGTTGAGGACCATCTTTGTAGTACCCGCCTCACTCGAGTCCGAGGACTTTGTCCCCCTCGATTGGATTGAACGACTCGGGTCATATCTCAGCGGTCCCACGACGACGATCTATTCCGATCACAACGCGTATTGCGCCCACCTGCATCGCCTGATTCGCTCTCGTCTCCACGTCGAAGTAGACCCTCTATATTGCGAGACATCGCTCGTGCTCCGGCAGAGCCCGACGGACTACGCCTATGAGTGGGATGTCATAACCGGAGAAGGTCTCGGAATCAGGCACGCGGTGTGGATAAACACCGCAAAGCCCCTACACCTCCGTCCGGACGCGTGCGGCAAGCGAGTGTACGCTGCCCATCCGAGGATGTTTCAGCCATATCTATTCGCGGGCCACGAGCCCGACATTCCGGCGGGACTGGGGCGCAGGTGAATCGGTCGTGAGCAAGGAGCCTCGGCTCTTTTCACCGGGCAGCGACCATGTACTGGACGCGCTCTCGATCTTCAACAAGGACGTCGCCTGTTTCCCGGCCTTTTGGGATGCCTCAGAGCGACACGTTTCAGCGCGCGAACGGCTGGCAGAATGGTTCGCAAGATGTGTCTCGCTGACCCAAGACGGAACGGTTGGATCGTGCGAGATCGAGCCGGGTTTGGCCCTATTCGCTTTCGTCAAGCGGTCGAAAGAGAGAATCACCTATGCGTCGTTCCAGGCCGTACGTCACAAAAATCTCGTGCGAGTTCATCAGAGGAAGCGGGGCCAACTCGCGTATCTGCGATTTGACTATGAGCCCGAACGTCCGGGGCCGCTGTTCTGTGAGCCCGTTCCGCACGTTCATGGAGTGCCGGACGGACCGCCTCGACACTTCATACCGACCTTCGGATCGAACGTAGTGACCGGGATACTGCACCACGTCTACCGCAACTACTACCCGTCCATCTGGCTTAGCTGGGCGGAGCGAGTCTGGAATCGCTGGTGGGCGAGCGCCCGCAGAACGGAAGAAAACCCGTTTCCGACGATTCGCGACGCCTTCACCGCGGGTCAAATTGGATACCTTAGGGAACGCCAGCAGCACGTGAGCAGACTCAGGGAAGTGCTAACGGCGGAGTTGAGCACCGCCTACCATCCTTGTGGGGACCCCACTGAAACGGGTCTCCTTTCTTTTTATGGCTTCCCCGGTGCAGTGGGCGCGACGAGCGATACGACCAGACCACGTCGCGACAAGCCCAAACGGCGTTGAACAACGCGGCACACATTCCGAACATGACGACCCTCGCGCAGGCACGGGCGTCAGGACGGCGCTAAGCATCACTGCGACTCAGGTCCCGTCTTGCGTCGCTTCTGCCTGTCGTTGGGAGGTACGGACGTCTCCGGAATCGGCTGGGAGGAGGTAACTCCCTGCGCGATTGCAGATGTGGATTGCACACGCTCCACCGGTGTCGAAGCCCGTTCGCCCGGCAATCTGGAGGCTTTCACGGAAGTGGCGCCCGTGGGGAGCACCACCTCAGCATCAGCAACTACACCGTCTGTGACTGCGTGCTCTTGCTCCAAATCGAGCATCTCTCCGACGACACGCATGAAAGGCTCGGCGGCGATGCGGGGCATGTTCCGCATCGCAACGCCCTCCTTCACCGCGTTACCGAAGGCCAGGAACGAGATCGGGGAGAAGTTCGCGGCGCGGATCGCGCCGTAGAGGCGCTCGGCGTACTTGATGGGATCGGGTCGGGCCATGGGTCACCTCGGCTTCTTGGGTTTGGAGAACGGGAGGGGGATGCTGGGGTCGGCGAGCGCAGCGGCTTGGGCCATCGCTCTCTGGAAGGCCTCCTCGGCGCGCGGATCCTCGTCGAGCAGCGGGACCTCGTGGCGCTCGGGCTCGGGCGGCGGGTCGTCGAAGGAGCTTTGCCACTCCTTGTAGAGGCACCGGACCTCGCCGGGTGAGAGCTGCAGGAGGATGACGCAGTCCTTGAACTCGACGCCGGTGTCGAACATGTGGAACGCCGCCGCGGCTGTCTGACCGGCTGTGCGACGGCCCGGGTCGGTGCGCATGGCTTGGAGGCGCACGACCTCGGCCGGGTCGTAGCGCCATATGCCGTTCGCGCCCGGGCGCGGGTGTAGCTCACCGCGCGCGCACATGCGTAGGACCGTCGTGATGCCGACGCCGAGCTGGCGCGCGACCTGGTAGCGGGTCAGGCCGTCCGCGGCCGAACGGTCCGGGGTGGATGGTCGGTCTTTCGGCATCGACACCGACGACATCGCTCTCTTGGGCGGATCAGTCCAGCAAGCCAGAACGGATAGGTCGGCGGATGGGTACCCGGATGGCCGACCCCCGATTTCGAGCACCGTTTCGCGGGCAGAGCGACCTTGGGCTCGTCAAGGCAAGGGCTCCCGCGGGGCGGGGCCGAAAACGCCGCGGCGGGGCGCCGCGGGGAGGACCCGATCCGATGATGAATCTCTCGCTCGCGCAGGTGAAGAAGTTCGGCACCGAAATTCAGGCGCTCAAGACCAAGCACGAGAAGGCCATCGAAAAGGCCAACGACGTGATCGAGCAAGGCGTGGACGCCACCCTTGCGAGCGCGACGGCTTTCGGGCTGGGCGTGTGGCAGACGCGCTCCGATCACCAGAAGCTGCTCGGGGTGCCGATCGACCTGGCGGTCGGCCTGGCGGCGCACGCGGCCGGTTTCATGGGGATGGGCGGGAAGGCGGCGCCGTATCTGCACTCGATGGGGAACGGCGCCTTGTCGGCGCACTTCCACACCGTGGGGCGTGGGGTGGGCAAGGAGATGCGGGAGAAGGCCGGCCTGCCGCCGGTCTCGATGAGCGGCGAGGGTCCGGCGGAGGGGGGATCGAACCTCTCTGACGACGCGCTGCTGGAGATGGCGAAGCGCCGCGGGTAGCCCGCGGGCGCGCACGGAACCGGCACGCACCACAACTCGAACCGCCGCCGGCCTCGGCCGGTGGCTGAAAGCGAAGGGACACCATGCGGAGCGACGAAGAAAGCAGCGGCGACGAGATCCTCGGTGCCGACGAGATCCTGGGGGCGGACGAGATCCTCGGTGCCGAGGAGGTACTGGCGGGCGGGGACGAGTCGAGCGGCGACGAATCGAGCGGGGACGAGGTGGGACTCCGCCTCTTCCGGCGGAAGAAGGGGAAGAAGCTCAATCCGGTCGTGCAGAACCGGCTCTCGCAGTCGGGAGTAGTGGTCAAGTCGCAGGGGTACAGCAAGGGGCGGAGCCAGTCCATCGGCTTCGAGTCCCTGGCCATCCAGCCCGGCGCGACGGTCGACGTGCCGGCGAACCCGCAGGTGCTGTTCAAGCCGAAGCGGCTCGTCTATACGGGTCCGGCCAACACGTTCCTTATCCAGGACGTGAAGATCGGGCGGTCGAGCCAGTTCGTGGCCTCGGGCGCGCAGTCGGCCGACGCGTACCCGCCGACCTCCACGGTCGACAACATGGAGCTGGACACGGCGCGCCCGGGCGTCGTGATCACGCTCCGGATCCAGAACACCAGCGGTGTGGCGGCGGACTTCCGCGCCACGATGTTCGGCCAGGTCGCCGAGTAGCCGCACGGGCCCGCCGGTGCGCTCGGCCCTGCGCCGGCGGGCTCGCTCATTTTCGACGAGGGCCTCCACCCGAAAGGAGCCGGACCCGATGGCCATGCCGCCGATCGTCGTCGTCGCCGAGCTGTTCGCCCGCAAGGGGAACGAAGCCGACCGCGTCCGGTCCGAGCAGTCGCTGCTGCTGCTCATGGAGGCGATGTGCGCGATCGACCAGCTGCACCTCAAGCTGCGAGCCTACCCGAAGCTGTACGAATCGGGCGTCGTCTACCGGCGCGAGGATGGGACGGAGAACTGGCTCGACATCCCGAGCGTCATCAAGGCCGGCTGGGGCGACTGCGAGGACCTGGTCTTCTGGCGGGTCGCCGAGCTGCGGAAGGACGGCGTCAAGGCAGCGCCGTTCGCCAAGTGGAGGCGGGTGAACGGCGTCTACAAGTACCACGCGCTCGTGCGGCGCTTCGCGCCCGGGCGCGACCACTTCGGGCGGTTCGTGAAGTCGAACGCCTGGCTCGAGGACCCGTCGCGACGGCTCGGCATGAACGGTCCCGCCGACGACGGCAAGGGCATTCACCACGACTACGTCCACCCGCAACGGAGAGCGGCATGAACCCTCTGGCGCCCAAGATCGATAACCCGCTTGCTGCTGCGGCGACGCACCCGCTGGTGGCGGCGACCAAGGAGCAGCTCGCTGTCAGCTCGAAGCAGCCGCTGGTCGAGTACGTCCGGCGGTCGATGGAGCTGGAGGAGCCGGAGGAGGTCGAGCGCCGCGCCGACGAGCTCACTGTGATCGGGTACGAGAAGACGGCCGATCACCTGCGCGAGCACGCCCAGATGCTGCGCGCGCACCGCCGGCGCCGGCGGCAGGCCATCTATCCTTCGCCCATCCCGGAGGCCTCGGACGGCCAGTGGGCGCACTTCGTCCGGCTGATGCAGGCAGGCGAAATCGCCGCGGTAACGCCGAGCGGGCAGGTCGGGATCTTCCAGACGCGCCTGAAGCGGCTGCAGGACCTCGGCCTGGCGCGCGACGTCCGGCGGGTGAACCTTGAAGGAGGCGCGCGCTGGACGGCGACCTTCCGGCCACCGCTGACCCTAGCCCGCCTGCTGGCCGATCCGTTGCTGCAGTACCGGATCTTTGTCGCCAGCATGCGGCGCTACCGCAGCGAGGTCCTCGCCGAGCACCGGAACGCGATCGGGACGCAAATCGAGGGCAAGCCGGCGACGCTGTCGGGGCTGCTCGCGGTGGCCCACCACGCGGGGCCTGCCCTCGCCTCCTGGCTGGCGAGCGCCGACGACCGGAAGCGCTTCGCGAAGACGACCACGGCCTACGGCCGCACCACGGGGGTGTTCTGATGAACAAGCTCGACAAGCT
>DASZVW010000599.1:0-3533 GCA_035546895.1 Polyangia bacterium | reverse complement strand
GCGCCGCCGGTGCGCGCCTTGGCCTCCTCGACCAGCTTGCTGACGTCCTCGCCCGCCTTGCCGATGATGGCGATCGGCGTCCCCACCGGCACGCTGGCGCCGTCGGCGATGAGGCGCTTGAGCAGGACGCCCGGATCGTAGGCCTCGAAGTCCATCACCGCCTTGTCGGTCTCGACCTCGGCGAGGACCTCGCCCGGCTTGATCGCGTCACCTTCGTTCTTGCGCCACTTCTGCAGCACCCCGATCTTCATGGTGTCGGAGAGCTGCGGCATGTCGAGGATCTGTGCCATTGCGTAGCCTTGCGTTTCCTTGCGGGCGAGGGGGGGAGGGGGCTATTCGAGGTAGAGCAGCTTCTTGGCGGCCGCGACGGCGCGGGGCACGTCGGGGATGCACTGCTGCTCGAGGTGGTGGTTATACGGCATCGGCATGTCGGCGCCAGTGAGGCGCTCGACCGGCGCGTCGAGGTCGTCGAAGCAGCGGCGGCCGACCCGGTAGGCGATCTCGGCGCCCACGCCGTTGAACGGCCACCCCTCCTCGAGGATCAGGCAGCGGCCGGTCTTCTTGACCGACTCGACGATCAGCTCCTCGTCGAGCGGGCGGATGGTGCGCGGGTCGACGACCTCGGCCTCGATCCCCTCCGCGGCCAGCTGCTCCGCGGCGCCGAGCGCGATCTTCACCATCTTCGACCAGCCGATGATGGTGATGTCCTTGCCCGGGCGCTTCACCTCGGCGACGCCCAGCGGGATGGTGTACTCGCCGTCGGGGATCTCCCCCTGGTCGGCGTACAGCACCTCGCCCTCGATGAAGATGATGGGGTTGTTGTCCCGGATGGCGCTCTTGAGGAGGCCCTTGGCGTCCTTGGGGTTGGCCGGCATGACCACCTTCAGCCCGGGGATGTGCGCCCACAGCGCCTCGGTCGACTGGCTGTGCTGCGCGGCCAGCATGTGCGCCGAGCCGCCCGGCCCGCGGAAGACGATGGGGAGCGTGAACTGCCCCCCCGACATCTGCCGGATCTTGGCGGCGTTGTTGATCAGCTGATCGGCCGCCACGAAGGAGAAGTTCCAGGTCATGAGCTCGATGATCGGCCGCAGGCCCACCATCGCGGCGCCGATGCCGACGCCCACGAAGCCCCCCTCGGCGATCGGCGTGTCGATGACCCGCTTCTCGCCGAACCGCTTGAGCAGCCCCTTGGAGACCTTGTACGCGCCGTCGTAGTGGCCGACCTCTTCGCCCATGAGAAAGATGCGATCATCCTTCTCCATCTCCTCGGCCATGGCCTCGTTGAGGGCCTCACGAAAAGCAACCGTCCGCATAATCTCTCCGCTTGTCCTTTTCTTTGTCCGTTACTCTTTGTAGGTGAACTCGGCCAGCTTCTCGTAGGCCAGCTCGGGGCTCTCGTCGGCGAACTTCACCGCCTCGTCGATCTCGGCCTGCACCTTGTCCTCGAGGGCGACGATCTCCTTCTCGTCCATCTTGGCGCGCACCAGCAGCTCGCGGCCGTAGGAGACCGGATCCCGCTTCTTCCACTCCTCGACCTCCTCCTTGGTCCGGTAGAGGCCGGCGTCGGACATCGAGTGGCCGCGGAAGCGGTAGGTCCGGATCTCGATCAGCGTCGGCAGCGACTCGTTGCGCGCCCGCCGCACCGCCTCGGCCACGCGGTCGCGCACGCGGATGACGTCCTCGCCGTCGAAGCGGTCGCGCGCGATGCCGTAGGCGAGCGCCTTCTGCGACACGTCGGCCACCGAGAGCGACCGGTAGAGCGGCGTCCCCATCGAGTAGAGGTTGTTCTCGCAGATGAAGACCACCGGCAGCCGCCAGAGCGCCGCCAGCGCGACCCCCTCGTGGAAGGCCCCCTGGGGGACCGAGCCGTCGCCGAAGAAGCAGAGGGTGACCCGGCCGTCGCCCCGGTACTTCGAGGCGAAGGCGGTGCCCGCCGCCAGCGGGATGTGGCCGCCGACGATGCCGTAGCCGCCGAGGAAGTTCTTCTCGGCGTCGAAGAGGTGCATCGAGCCGCCGAGCCCCTTGGAGGCGCCGGTCTCCTTGCCGAACAGCTCGGCGATGATCGCCTTGGCGCTCATCCCCTTGGCGTAGGCGTGGGCGTGCTCGCGGTAGGTGGCGATCACGTAGTCCTCCGGCTTGAGCGCCGCCAAGGCCCCGACCGCCACCGCCTCCTGGCCAATATACAAATGAAGGAAGCCCCCGAACTTGCGCAGCGCGTAGGCCTTGGCCAGCGCCTCCTCCATCCGCCGGATGGCCAGCATCTGGTGGTAGTAGTGGGCCAGCTGGGCCTTGTCGGGCGTACGGGCAGTCTCGCGGGGCGCGTCAGCCTCGCGCTCGGTTGCGCTCATCTCCAAAGGTTCTCCTCGCTTGCGTAGGGCACCGAAACTAACGGAACCGCGAAGATATACCAGGAGCTGAACGGCTCGGGAAGATTTCGCGCGCGGCGCGTAGCGGCGCGGCTTCCCGCCCGGGGGCGCCGGCTCAATCCCGAGGCCATTCTGCCGATACCACCGGAACAAAATGGGCTCGCTTAGGGCGTCCGGCGCCGAAGCCGAACAGGGACCTGAATCCGAAGCGGCGGGGCGCGGCCTCGTCCTGCTGGTCGACGACGAGCAGTCGATCGCCCGCGCCTACGCCCGCACGCTGGGCGCGGCCGGCTTCGCGGTGGAGATCGCCTTCGACGGCAAGGAGGCGGCGGCCGCGGCGCGCGAGCGCAGCTTCGACGTCATCGTCAGCGACATCGCGATGCCGGAGATGAACGGCCTCGAGCTCCTGCGCGCGGTCCGCGAGCACGACCTCGACGTCCCCTTCGTGCTCATGACCGGCGGGCCGGCGATCGACAGCGCGGTCCGGGCGGTGGAGTACGGCGCCCTGCGCTACCTCATCAAGCCGGTCTCGCCGGCGGAGCTGGAAGAGGTGGTGCTTCGCGCGGTGCGGCTGCACCAGATGGCGCGCATCAAGCGCGAGGCGCTGGAGATGTTCCGCCTGGACGGCAAGACCATCGGCGACCGGGCCGGGCTGGAGGCGCGTTTCGCCTCCGCGCTGGAGACGCTCTGGATCGCCTATCAGCCGATCGTGTCGTGGTCCAAGCGGTCGACGTTCGCGCACGAGGCGCTGGTCCGCAACGAAGAGCCGACCCTGCGCTCGCCGCCGGACCTGTTCGAGGCGGCCGAGCGGCTGGGGCGCACGCAAGATCTCGGGCGCACGGTCCGCGACCGCGTGGCGCAGACGCTGGACAATCACCCCGTGCCCGGGCTGCTGTTCATCAACCTGCACGCCCTGGAGCTGGAGGACGACTCGCTGATGGCCCCGGACGCGCCGCTGTCGCGCCACGCCGGTCGCGTGGTGCTGGAGGTGACGGAGCGGGCGCCGCTGGAGCAGATCCACGACGTGACCGAGCGGGTGGCGCACCTGCGCGCGCTGGGATACCGGATCGCCGTGGACGACCTGGGGGCCGGGTACGCCGGGCTGACCAGCTTTGCGCATCTCGAGCCTGAGGTGGTCAAGGTCGACATGTCGCTGATCCGCGGGAT
>DASZVW010000598.1:0-1551 GCA_035546895.1 Polyangia bacterium | reverse complement strand
CCCCCGGCGGTAGGGGATCCCGGCCAGCCCCGCCAGCCCCGTCCCGCGCACGATCCGGAACAGCACCGTCTCGGCCTGGTCGTCGGCCTGGTGGCCGAGCGCGATCCGCCGCGCGCCGCGCGCCGCCGCCAGCGCCTCCAGCGCGCCGAGGCGCGCCCGGCGGGCGGCGTCCTGCAGCGAGGCGCCCCGTCGCTGCCCGGCCACGTCGACCGGCAGGCGCACGAACGGCAGCCCGAGCGCCTCGGCCCGCGCCGCCACCAGATCGAGCTCGCGCGCCGCCGCCGGCCGCAGCCCGTGGTCGACCCCGGCCACCTCCAGCGAGATCCCCAGCCGCGCCCGCGCCTCCCAGAGGACGTGCAGCAGCGCCATCGAGTCGGGGCCGCCGGAGACGGCGGCGATCACCCGCTCGCCGGGCTCGCAGAGCCCGTGCGCGGCGATGGTCCGCAGAACCGTCGACAACATCGGTGTATATGAAGATACATGGGGACCTCCCGCCCGCCTCGCCCGAACAACGTCGTCGCCCTCTCGCACTACCGCGCGCGCCTCGGGCGCGGGCGGCGCCTCCGCCGCGCCGACGCGCTGCTCGAGGCGCCCGACCTGGGGGCGGCGGTCCGGGCGCTCCCCGGCGACGAGCTCTACTACGTGCTGCACGAGACCGGCCTCACCGAGGGGGCGGAGATCCTGGCCGCGGCGACGGCCGAGCAGCTCGCGGTGGTGCTCGACTTCGCGCTCTGGGAGCGCGACCAGGTGAGCCCGGCCGCGCTCGCCGAGTGGCTGGAGGCGCTCGCCGCGGCGCCGGTCGAGCGGATCGGCCGCTGGCTGGCCGGCCTCGACACCGAGCTCGTCGGCCTGGTGCTGCGGCGGGGGGCGCGGATCATCGACCTGACCCAGGAGGCGCCGCCCGAGGAGCCGGAGGGGACGTTCTACCCGACGCCGGACGGGTTCTTCCTGCTCGACGTCCGCGCCGTCCCCGTGCTGGAGACGCCGGAGTCGCCCGAAGGAGGGCCCGATCCGGCGCGCGCGCTGGTGCGGCTGGTCGACGCGCTCTACCGCACAGACAAGGACCTCGCCCGCCGCATCCTGGTCGGCGCCACCGGCGAGCTCGACTCGGAGCTGGAGGAGGCCGCCTACCGCTGGCGCCAGGCGCGGATGGCCGACCTCGGCTTCGCCGACTACTACGAGGCGCTGGAGGTCTACCGCGAGCTCGACCCGGCCAGCGTGAAGGTCGGCGAGGGGCCGGCCCGGGCGCGGACGATCGTCGACGCGCGCCCGGCCGGTGACGGCGCCGCGCTCCGGGTGCCGACCGCGCTCGCCGAGCGGCTCGGCGACACCGACGGCTCGCCGTTCGCCCGCGCGGCCCAGCGGCTCGGCGACGGCGAGGCGGTCGACGATCTCCGCTTCGCGCTGGTGGCCCTCACCAACCGGGTGCTGGCGGCCGACCGGATCGCGCCCGGCGACGACGAGGCGGTGGCCGCCGTGCTGGAGCGCCTGGTGGCCACGCTCGATCTGGCGATCGAGCGCCTCGGCCAGGGGGACGACGCGCGCGGCGCG
>DASZVW010000597.1:0-3303 GCA_035546895.1 Polyangia bacterium | reverse complement strand
TGGTCGATGACCCGCGTCGCCTGGTAGGCGTCCAGCGTGGTGCCGCCGCCGACCGGGACCAGCAGCACGTCGACCGAGCCGATCGCCTCCAGCTGGTCGTCGTCCAGCGTGTGGCCGAGGTCGCCGAGGTGGGCGATGCGCAGGCCGCCCACCTCGAACACGAAGACGGTGTTGAGCCCGCGCGCCGCGCCGCGCTTGTCGTCGTGGTAGACGCCGACCGAGCGGATCGAGAGGTCGCGGAACTTCTCGTCGATCCGCTCCCACCCCTTCTTGTCGGCCGTGAGGCCGTGGATGACGCGCGGGCTGCCGGCGGCGAAGCGCGGGTTGTTGTGGTCGGGGTGTTCGTGGCTGATGGTGACGAGGTCGGCGCGCACGCCGGCCGGCAGCGGGAGGCCGGCTGCCTTTCCGAACGGATCCATGAGGACGCGGGTCCCGGCCGCCGTCTCCAGCAGGAAGCAGGACTGCCCGTAGTAGGTCAGCTTCCCGACCGCCGGCGGCCCCGCCGCGTCCGCGCGCCCGGCGCCGAGGAGCGCCCAGACCCCGAGCGCGAGGAGCCCGCAGAGAGCGGCCAGGCGGGGGCGGCGGCGCGACATGCGGCGCGAATATAACGCGCGCGCTATTGTCACGGCATGTCCGAGGAGGGGGACGCGCCACGGCCCAGCCTGCGCGAGGCCGAGGTGCCCGCGCCGCGGCGCACGCTGGCCGAGATCCTCGACGGGCTGCCGGCGGCGCCCGGCGTCTACATCATGAAGGACGCGCGCGGCAAGCCGATCTACATCGGCAAGGCGGCGGTGCTGCGCAACCGCGTCCGCCAGTACTTCCAGCCCGCCTCGGGCGACAGCCGCGACTTCGTCCCGCTGCTCGACGGGATCGTGGCCGACATCGAGACGGTCATCACCAGCAACGAGAAGGAGGCGCTGCTCCTCGAGAACACGCTCATCAAGCGCCACCAGCCGCGCTTCAACGTCAAGCTCACCGACGACAAGAACTTCCTGGTGCTGCGGCTCGACCCGGAGGGGGAGTGGCCGCGGCTGGAGGTGACCCGGCGGCTGGGCGACGACGGCGCCTACTACTTCGGCCCCTACCACTCGGCGACCTCCTGCCGGGAGGCGCTGCGGGTGGTGAACCGGCACTTCCAGCTCCGCACCTGCACCGACCACGTGCTGCACAACCGCAAGCGCCCCTGCCTGCAGTACCAGATCAAGCGCTGCCCGGCCCCCTGCGTGCTGCCGGTCTCGCCCGAAGCCTACGGCGACCAGGTGCGCGACGTGCGGCTTTTTCTCGACGGCAAGAGCGACGAGCTGCTCGAGCGGCTGCGCGCCCGCATGCGGGAGGCGGCGGCGCGGACCGAGTTCGAGGTGGCGGCCGAGATCCGCGACCAGATCCGGGCGCTGGAGGTGACGCTGGAGAAGCAGCGGGTGGTCTCCAGCGACTTCGTCGACCAGGACGTGGTCGGCTACCACCGCCAGGGGATCGCGCTGGAGATCGCGGTGATGTTCATCCGCGACGGCCAGCTCAACGGCAGCCGGACCTTCTCCTTCACCAACCAGGAGTTCCCCGACGCCGAGCTGCTCTCGTCGTTCGTGGGTCTCTACTACGACCTGGGCGCGCCGCCGCCCGACGAGGTGCTGCTGCCGGTGGAGATCGAGGACGCCGCGCTCAAGGGCGAATGGCTGTCGGAGAAGCGCGCCCTGATGCCGGGCCGCCACAAGAAGGTCGAGGTGCTGGTCCCGCAGCGAGGCGACCGCAAGAAGCTGGTCGATCTGGCCAACAAGAACGCGGCGGCCAGCTTCGTCACCCGGCGCGACGCGCGCGCCGACGTGGAGCTGGCGCTCGGGAAGCTGCAGCGGCGGCTCAAGCTGCCGCGCCTGCCGCGGGTCATCGAGTGCTACGACGTCTCCCACCTGCAGGGGTTCGCCACCGTCGCCTCGATGGTGGTGTTCGTCGACGGCCGCCCCGACAAGAGCCGCTACCGGACCTACAAGGTGCGGGCGCCCGGCGCCGCCGGCCGGACCGACGGCCGCCGCAACGACGACTTCGCCTCGATGTACGAGGTGCTGTCGCGGCGCTTTCGCCGCGCCCGCGAAGGCGGGGAAGAGGCGGGCACCTGGAAGCTCCCCGACCTGATCGTCGTCGACGGTGGCAAGGGGCAGCTGGCGATGGCGCTGGCCGCGGCGCGCGACGTCGGCGTCGACACCCGCCCCGGCGTGGGGTTGCCGATCGTGGCGCTGGCCAAGGAGCGCGACGTCGCGCTCGAGGAGGGGTTGGCGGAGGGCGCGGCCCCCGAGATCCCCGCGGCCGCCGCGCCGGCGGCGCCCCCGCCCGAGCCCCCGGCTCCCGAGCCGCCCGCAGCGGAGCCCGCGCCGTCCCCGCCCGCCGCGGCGACGGCGAAGAAGTCGAACCGCGACGCCGGGGCGACGACCAAGCCCGATCGCGTGTTTCTCCCCCACGCCAAGGACGCCATCCCCATCCGCACCAACAGCGCCGAGATGTTCGTCCTCCAGCAGCTCCGCGACGAGGCCCACCGCTTCGCCATCAGCTTCCACCGCAACCGCCGCCGGCGGCTCACCCTCCGCTCGGCGCTCTCGGACATCCCGGGGATCGGCCCCGGGCGCCAGCGCCAGCTCCTCCGCCACTTCGGCAGCATCAAGCGCGTCCGCGAGGCGACGGTCGACGAGCTGGCGGCGGTCGCCGGGATGACGCGCGCGACGGCCGAGGCCGTCTTCTCGCACTGGGCCAAGCAGCCGCTCGAGCCGCCGCCCGCCGACGCGCACGCCACCTCCGAGGAGCTGGCGATCGACGACGCCTTCAGCGAAACCGGGGGCGCCGTGGTGGAGATGGTCGAGGAGGGACGGGGATCACGGTCCTGAGCCGTCCGCTTCTCTGAGCCTCCGACCGGCGGCGGAGGAACCTAGGCTGGCATGAGCCCCAGCCAGACAGGTCCTTTCCGGGCGGCCCGGACCACCGTTTTCCTCTCCGTGTTCACGTTGGCCGCGCTGGGGTGCGGCAACTCGGGGAGCTCGACGACCGGGGGGAGCGGCGGTAGCGCCGCCGGCGGCAGCTCCGGCGGATCGGCCAGCGGGGGGGCGACGGGCACCGGCGGGACGTCGTCGGGCACCGGCGGCGCGCGCGGCGGGAGCGGCGGGACGAGCAGCACCGGCGGCGCCTCGGGTACCGGCGGCACGATCGGCACCGGGGGGGCGACCGGCACCGGCGGCGTGACCGGCACGGGCGGCGCCACCACCGGCACGGGCGGCGCGACCGGCAGCGGGGGAGCCACCGGCACCGGCGGCGCGACCGGCA
>DASZVW010000596.1:0-6357 GCA_035546895.1 Polyangia bacterium | reverse complement strand
CCCTCACACGGACACCTCGCTCGGGCGCTGCAGAAACGACGCCAGCGTGACAGCCGCCACCAACCGGCCGCGCGGACCGCGCGTCGCCACAGGCCGGTAACGATCGGCGCGCGGCGTGGCGCGCGCTCGACTCGGTGTTCTCTCTGACCTCGGAGTCGCTACGGTGAGGTCACGACCGAGGTCGCTCAGGTCTCGACGGCGGCGGCCTGGTACTCGACGGCGCGGTCGCGGCGGAGGCGATCGAGGTAGAGGTAAATGACCGGCGTCGAGAAGAGGTTCATGAGCTGCGAGACGCAGAGGCCGCCGACGATGGTGATGCCCAGCGGCTGCCGCAGCTCGGAGCCGGCGCCGAACCCGATCGCCAGCGGCACGGCGCCGAACAGCGCCGCCAGGGTGGTCATCAGGATGGGCCGGAAGCGGAGCAGGCAGGCGCGCCGGATCGCCTCCGCCGGCTCGAGGTGCTCGCGCCGCTCGGCCTCCAGCGCGAAGTCGATCATCATGATGGCGTTCTTCTTGACGATGCCCAGCAGCAGCACGACGCCGATGAGGGCGATGATGCTGAAGTCGGTGCGGAAGACGAACAGCGCCACCAGCGCGCCCAACGCCGCCGACGGCAGCGTCGAGAGGATGGTGATCGGGTGGACGAGGCTCTCGTACAGCATGCCGAGCACGATGTAGACGACGAACAGCGCGGCGGCGATCAGCCACGGCTCGCTCGACAGCGAGGAGCCGAAGGCCTGCGCCGTCCCCTGGAAGCTGGCGTGGACCCCCGAGGGGAGCCCGATCTGGCGCGTCGCCGCGTCGACCACCTTGACCGCGTCGCCGAGCGCGGCGCCCGGCGCCAGGTTGAACGAGAGGGTGGTGGCGGGGAACTGCCCCTGGTGGGTGACGGCCAGCGGCGTCGGCGTGGCCGACACCCGGGCGATGCTGGGGAGCGGCACCAGCGCGCCGCCCGCGCCGCGCACGTAGACGTGGACCAGCTGGTCGGGGCTGGCCTGCTGCTCGGGCGTCGCCTCCAGCACCACGCGGTAGTAGTTGAGCGGGGTGAACGAGGTGGCCACCTGCCGCTGGCCGAAGGCGTCGTAGAGCGTGTTGTCGACGGCCCCCATGTCGATCCCCAGGCGGCTGGCGCTGTCGCGGTCGACGTCGACCGACAGCATGAGGCCAGCGGTCTGCTGGTCGGTCGCCACGTCGCGCAGCTGGGGGAGGCTCTTGAGCTTGGCCAGGACCTTGGGGCCCCACGCCTGCAGCTCGGCGAGGTCCGCGTCCTCCAGCGCGTACTGGTACTGCGTGCGCGACGAGCGGCCGCCCATGCGGACGTCCTGCACCGACTGCAGGAAGAGGGTGATGCCCGGGACCTTGGCCAGCTTGGGGCGCAGCCGGCCGATGACCTGGTCGGCGGTGCTCTTGCGCTTGTCGTAGTCCTTGAGGCTGATGAACACGGTCCCGGTG
This sequence comes from Polyangia bacterium, assembly GCA_035546895.1. Classification (GTDB taxonomy): domain Bacteria; phylum Myxococcota_A; class Polyangia; order Fen-1088; family Fen-1088; genus JADGRB01. The sequence goes on along the minus strand of DASZVW010000596.1, from coordinate 4,905 downwards.
TTGCCGGCGCCGCTCGAACCGCCCACGAAGGCGATGACGTGGTCGACGTCGGGGTCCTGCTGGACGATCTGGTTCACCTTCTCCTGCGCGTGCCGCATCGCCTTGGAGGAGATGTCCTGCGAGGCCTCGGAGAACCCGGCCAGCATCCCGGTGTCCTGCTGCGGGAACAGCCCCTTGGGGACCCGGATCGCCAGCAGCACCGTCAACCCCAGCGTGCCGAAGGTGAGCAGCAGCATCAGGAGCGAGTGGCGCAGCACGAAGCGCAGGCCGCGGTCGTAGCCGCGCACCAGGAGGGCGAAGCCGCGCTCGGAGGTGCGGGCGAACCAGCCGAGGTGCTCCTCCTTCACCGGGCGCAGCAGCCGTCCGGCCATGGTCGGCGTCACCGTCAGCGAGACCAGCCCCGAGAGCGCCACCGCGATGCTCAGCGTGACGGCGAACTCGCGGAACAGCCGCCCGATGATCCCCCCCATGAGCAGGATGGGGATGAACACCGCGATGAGCGACACGGTGATGGAGACGATGGTGAAGCCGATCTGCTTGGCCCCCGCCAGCGCCGCCTCCAGCGGCGTCTTCCCCTCCTCGATGAAGCGGGCGATGTTCTCGGTGACCACGATGGCGTCGTCGACCACGAACCCGGTCGAGATGGTGAGCGCCATCAGCGACAGGTTGTCGATGCTGTAGCCGAGCAGGTACATGACGCCGAAGGTCCCCACCAGCGAGAGCGGCACGGCGATGCTGGGGATGGCGGTGGCGCGCGCGCTGCGCAGGAAGATGAAGACCACCGCCGTCACCAGGAAGACGCTCAGGATCAGGGTCCGCTCGACGTCGTGGACCGAGGCCCGGATGGTGGTGGTGCGATCGACGGCGATGGCGACGTCGATGGCCGGCGAGATCGACTCGCGCAAGAAGGGGAGGGCCTTCTTCACCCCCTCGATGGTGGAGAGGATGTTGGCGCCCGGCTGGCGGCGGATGATCATGAGGACGCAGCGCTGGCCGTCGATCCAGCCGGCCAGCCGGTCGTTCTCCACGTCGTCGAAGACCTTGGCCACGTCGCCGAGGCGGATGGTCGACCCGTTCTGGTAGGAGACCACCAGCGGCTGGTAGTCGGCGGCGGTGAGCAGCTGATCGGTCGCCGCCAGGTTGTAGGTCGTCTGGGTGCCGGTCAGCGTCCCCTTCGGCTGGTTGGCGGTCGAGGCGGCGAGCGCGTTGCGCACGTCCTCCATCGAGAGGCCGTGCCCGGCCAGCGCCTCCTGATCGACCTGCACCCGCACCGCCGGCTGCTGGCCGCCGCCCACGAACACCTGCCCCACCCCCTCGATCTGCGAGATCTTCTGGGCCAGCACGCTGTTGGCGGCGTCGAACACCTGCGCGAGCGGCAGCGTCTTCGAGGTGAGCGAGAGGATCAGGATCGGCGAGTCGGCCGGGTTGACCTTGCGGTAGTTGGGGAGGCTCGGCAGGTTGGGCGGGAGCTCGGCCAGCGAGGCGTTGATGGCCGCCTGCACGTCGCGCGCGGCGCCGGTGACGTCGCGGTCGAGATCGAACTGCAGCGTGATGGACGTCGAGCCGAGGGTGTTGACCGAGGTCATCTCGTTCAGCCCGGCGATGCGGCCGAAGCGGCGCTCGAGCGGCGTGGCCACCGAGGAGGCCATGGTGTCGGGGCTGGCGCCGGGGAGCGCGCCCGAGACCTGGATGGTGGGGAAGTCGACGCGCGGGAGCGGCGCCACCGGCAGGCCGCGGTAGGCGACCAGGCCCGCCAGGATCACCGCCGCCGCCAGGAGCGAGGTGGCGATCGGCCGGCGGACGAAGGGCGCCGAGATGTTCATGGCGTCTCGGGCGCGGGGGCGCCGTGGCCGGGCGCGGGGAGGTTCGGGTTTCCGGCCCCCTCGGGCGCGCGCTTGGGGCCGCGGCGGAAGCGGGCGGCCAGGCGCTCCATGTAGAGGTAGATGACCGGCGTCGTGTAGAGGGTCAGCACCTGCGAGAGCAGCAGGCCGCCCACGATGGTGATCCCCAGCGGCCGGCGCAGCTCGGCGCCGATGCCGGTCCCGAAGGCCAGCGGCACGCCGCCCAGGAGCGCCGCCATGGTGGTCATCATGATCGGCCGGAAGCGCAGCAGGCAGGCCTGGTGGATCGCCTCGCGCGGCGTCTTCCCCTGGTCGCGCTCCGCCTCCAGCGCGAAGTCGATCATCATGATGGCGTTCTTCTTGACGATGCCGATGAGCAGCACGATCCCGATGAGCGCGATGATCGAGAACTCCGAGCGACAGAGCAGCAGCGCCAGGAAGGCGCCCACCCCGGCCGACGGCAGCGTCGAGAGGATGGTGATGGGGTGGATGTAGCTCTCGTAGAGCACGCCGAGGACGATGTAGACGGTGACGATGGCCGCCAGGATGAGCAGCGGCTCGGTCGACAGTGAGTCGCCGAACGCCGCCGCCGCCCCCTGGAAGTCGCCGTGCAGGCCGACCGGCGCCCCCATCCCCTCCACCGCGTCCTTGATGGCCCGCACCGCGCCGCCCAGCGCGGCCCCAGGCGCCAGGTTGAAGGAGAGGGTGACCGCCGGGAACTGCCCCTCGTGCGCGATGGAGACCGCCGTCTGGGTCTGCTCGAAGTGCATGAACGAGCTGAGCGGCACCGACTCGCCGGTGGTGGCGCGCATGTAGATCTGCGAGAGGCCCGCGGGGTTGGCCTGGTACTCGGGCGTCACCTCCAGGATCACCCGGTAGAGGTTGAGCTGCGTGAAGATGGTGGAGACGGGGCGCTGCCCGAAGGCGTCGTACAGCGTGTCGTCGATGGCCTGGGCGGTGATCCCCATCCGCGAGGCGCTGTCGCGGTCGATCACCAGCGTCATCTGCAGCGCCCCGTCCTGCTGATCGCTGGCCACGTCGGCCAGGTCGGGGATCTGCTTCAAGCGATCGAGGATCTGCGGCGCCCAGGTCGCCAGCTCCTTGGGGTCGGCGTCCTCGATGGTGTACTGGTACTGCGTGCGGCTCACCTGGCTCGAGAGCTGGAGGTCCTGCACCGCCTGCAGGTAGACGGTGATCCCGGTCAGCTGCGCCAGCTTGGCGTCGAGGCGCGCGATGATCTCCTGGGCGTCGGCCTTGCGCTGGTCGCGGCTCTTGAGGGTGATCGACAGCCGGCCGGTGGAGAGCGCGGGGTTGGTGCCGTCGGCGCCGATGAAGGAGGCGACGTTGGCCACGTCGGGATCGGCGCGGACGACGTCGGCCACCGCCTGCTGGCGGTCGGCCATCGCCGGGAACGAGACGTCGATCGGCGCCTCGGTGATCCCCAGCAGCATGCCGGTGTCCTGCTCGGGGAAGAGCCCCTTGGGGATGGCCACCGCCAGGAAGAAGGTGAGCGCCACGGTGGCGATGGTGGCCGCCAGGGTGAGCGCCTGGTGGTTCAGCACCCAGCCGAGCCCCTTGTCGTAGATCCTCACCATCCAGTCGAACGCCGCCTCGGAGGCGCGCGCGATCCGCCCCTCGTCCTCCTTGCGGACCGGGCGCAGGATGTGGCCGCACATCATCGCGGTCAGGGTCAGCGAGATGATCGCCGAGGCGACGATGGCGGTGCTGAGGGTGACCGCGAACTCGCGGAACAGCCGCCCGATGATCCCGCCCATGAACAGCAGCGGGATGAGCACCGCCACCAGCGACACGGTCAGCGAGACGATGGTGAAGCCGATCTGCTTGGCCCCCTTGAGCGCGGCGGTGAACGGGGCGTCGCCCTCTTCGATGTGGCGGGCGATGTTCTCGATCATGACGATGGCGTCGTCGACCACGAACCCAGTCGAGATGGTGAGCGCCATCAGCGTCAGGTTGTTGAGGCTGTAGCCGAGGAACAGCATCACGCCGAAGGTGGCGATCAGCGACAGCGGCACCGCGACGCCGGGGATGATGGTGGCGCGCACCGTGCGCAGGAAGAGGTAGATGACCGCCACCACCAGGATCATGGTGAGGACCAGCGTGAACTCGACGTCGTGGACCGAGGCGCGGACGGTCTCGGTGCGGTCGGAGAGGACCTCGACCTTGATCCCTTGCGGCAGCGAGGCCTCCAGGCGCGGCAGCAGCTTCTTCACCCGCTCGGCCACCTCGATGAGGTTGGCGCCCGGCTGGCGCTGGACGTTGAGGATGACGGCCGGGTGCTGGTCGGCCCACCCGGCGAGCTGCGCGTTCTCGACGCCGTCGAGCACCTTGGCCACGTCGGACAGGCGCACGGCGGCGCCGTTCTGGTAGGCGATGACCAGCGGCTTGTAGCCCTCGGCCGAGGCCAGTTGGTCGTTGGCCGAGACCAGGTAGTTCTGGCGCGGGCCGTCCAGGTTCCCCTTCGGCTGGTTGACGTTGGCCAGCGCCAGCACCGAGCGGACGTCCTCCAGCGACAGCCCCCGGCCGGCCAGCGCCACCGGATCGACCTGCACGCGCACCGCCGGCCGCTGCCCGCCGTTGAGGGTCACCAGCCCCACGCCCGAGACCTGCGACAGCTTCTGCGCCAGGATCGAGTCGGCGAAGTCGTCGACCACGGAGAGGGGCGAGGTGTCCGAGCGGACCGCCAGCGAGATGACCGGCACGTCGGCCGGGTTGCTCTTGCTGTAGGTGGGGGGCGTGGGCAGCGTCTTGGGGAGCAGGTTGGAGGCGGCGTTGATGGCCGCCTGCACGTCCTGCTCGGCGGAGTCGATGTCGCGGTCGAGCGTGAACTGCAGCGTGATCTGCGAGCTGGCGGCGCTCGACACCGAGGTCAGGTGGGCCAGCGACGGGATCTGCCCGAGCTGCCGCTCGAGCGGCGTCGTCACCGCCGAGACCATGGTGTCGGCGCTGGCGCCCGGCAGGATCGTCGAGACGACGATGGTCGGGTAGTCGACCTGCGGCAGCGCCGAGACGGGCAGCTGCTCGTAGCCGACGAGCCCGCCGATGA
>DASZVW010000595.1:0-1742 GCA_035546895.1 Polyangia bacterium | reverse complement strand
GGGCCGCCGGGCGTGCTGGTCGACAACGACTTCCACATCGTGCGGACGCGCGGGCGGACCGGGAAGTACCTGGAGCTGGCCAGCGGCGAGGCCAAGCTCGATCTCTTGAAGATGGTGCGCGAGGGGCTGCTCTACGGCCTGCGCACGGCGCTGCGCGAGGCGCGCTCGCGCAACGCCCACGTCCGCAAGGAGAACCTGCACGTCCGCTCGAACGGCGACACCCACATCGCCAACGTCGACGTGACGCCCATCGGGTCGGGCGCCGAGCGCCGGTTCCTGGTGCTGTTCGAGGAGGCGGCCGCCAGGCCGGCCGGCGCCTCGCCGCGCGAGGTGCGGCAGAAGAAGGGGGACAAGCCGACCAACCCCGCCGAGACGATCAAGCAGCTCGAGACCGAGCTGGTGGCCAACCGCGAGTACCTGCAGTCGATCATCGAGGATCTGGAGGGGGCCAACGAGGAGCTGCAGTCGGCCAACGAGGAGATCCTCTCCAGCAACGAGGAGCTGCAATCGACCAACGAGGAGCTGGACACCGCCCGCGAAGAGCTGCAGTCGACCAACGAGGAGCTGAACACGCTCAACGAAGAGCTGCGCTCGCGCAACGACGAGCTGTCCCGCGCCAACGGCGATCTCACCAACTTGCTGGCCAGCATCCACGTGGCCATCGTGATGGTGACCACCGACCTGCGCATCCGGCGCTTCACGCCGGCGGCGGAGCGGATGCTGAACCTCATCCCCGGCGACCTCGGCCGGCCGATCGCCCACATCAAGCCCAACATCCAGTGCCCCAACCTGGAAGAGTTGATCGCCGACGCCATCGACAACGTCGCCGTGCGCGAGCGCGAGGTGAGCGACCAGCAGGGGAATGTCTATTCGCTGCGGATCCGGCCTTACAAGAGCGTGGAGAACAAGATCGACGGCGCGGTCCTGACGCTGGTCGACGTCTCGACCGCCAAGGTCGGCCGCACCCTGGGCGAGGGGATCATGGAGGCGGCGGCCGAGCCGGTCCTGCTGCTCGACGACCGGCTGCGGATCATCCGGGCGAACCGGGCCTTCGATCAGACCTTCGGCGTCCAGTCGAGCAAGGCCAACGGCCGCCCGCTCGGCAGCCTGGAGAACGGCCCCTGGGGCGACGGCGATCTCGGGCGCGCGCTGCAGGAGATGGTGAGCGAGCACAAGCGCTCGGCCGAGGTCAGGCTGGACGGGGAGCTCGCGGACGGCAAGCGGTTGAGGGTGGGGCTGGCGCTGCGGCGGATCGAGTCCGACGACGGCGGCAGCGACATGATCCTGGTGGTCTGTCGCAGCGTGCAGGAGGTGAAGGGTGCCTAGCGGAGAGACCTCGCGAAGAAAACCGAGGGAACCGAAGAAGACGGCGGTGAGCCGGCGCGCGGCGGGCGGCCTGGGGCGCCAGCGCCCGACCGATCCCGAGCGCTTCTGGGAGCTGTACGAGGAGGCCCCCGTTCCCTACGTCACCATCGACGCCAAGGGGATCATCCAGGCGCTCAACGGCCGGGCCACCGAGCTCTTGGAGATCGAGCCCCATCGCGCGCTGGGGTTCCCCTTCCGGACCTTCGTCGTTCAGGCGGACCGGGGCGAGCTGTCGGCGCACCTGGCGCGGTTCGCGCGGGATGGCCGGGCGGTCAGCGAGCTGGCCCTGCGGTCGTTCGCCGGCCGGGAGATCGCGGTCCGGCTGGAGAGCCGGCGGACGGTCTCCGACCCGCGCGCCTGCTGGAGCGCGCTGTTCG
>DASZVW010000594.1:0-30181 GCA_035546895.1 Polyangia bacterium | reverse complement strand
TGCCGCCAAGCCGGCCCCCAAGCCCGTCCGGCGCGCCCGCCCGGCCCACAAGGTGGCGTCGGCTTCGGCCGACGACCTCGGCGCCGCGCCCGCCGCGAAGCCCGCCGCCAAGGCGAAGGCGCCGAAAGCCAAGGCCAAGGCCTGGGTCGATCCGTTCGCCGAGTGAGCGGCCGATCGATCGTCGCGCTTGACTTCGACCGATCGGTCGATAAACGTATCGCCTCTCCGCGGGATTAACTCAGTTGGTAGAGTGTCAGCTTCCCAAGCTGAATGTCGCCGGTTCGAACCCGGTATCCCGCTCCGCCCGTAACGTCGGGAATTCCTACGGAAGTCGAGAGACCGTCGAGCGGCGCCGAAGCGCCCTCCGGGGCCTCGGGTAACAACCGGGTAACAAACGGCGCGGATTCGCGCTCCGTGGCGCGCGCCGAGAGCGCCCCGGCGGTTGCCGCCAGAGGGGTCGGTTCCGGGGCACACGGCGCGGCTGTGGCGGGCTGAAAGCGCATCAGCGCGTCCATCTCGCCGTGCAGGTACGCCGGGTCGAGGTGCGTGTAGCGTTCGGTCATCCGCGGGTCGCTGTGGCGCATGATCCGCTGCACGAACCGGGTGTTCGCGCCGCGCATGGTGAGCAGGCTGCCGGTCGTGTGCCGCAGGTCGTGGAAGCGGATTGGCCGGACCACCTGGGTCACCCACAGCTGGTTGTTCTTCTTGTGGCGGGGGCACTTCCGGAGGCCCGGATCGGCCGCTGCCTCGACGTAGCCACATCCCGGCTTCCGGCACTTGTGGCGGTCGCCGCTCGCCAGCCCCGCCTTGCGGAGCGCGCGGCGGAGGACCATCTCGAGCTGCGTGGTCTCCGCGTGCATCGTCCCGTCCTCGCGCGGAAACACCAGCTCGCTCGGAGAGACACGGAGCGCGTGCTCGAGGTACGGCCGGAGTTCGCCGGCGACCGGAATCGCGTCGCTGCGCTTGCCCTTCGTCGTGACGCGATTGTAGGAGCGCTTGACCATGATGACGCCGATCTCGAGATCGACATCCGTCTTGCGCAGCCCGAACAGCTCACCCTTGCGGAGGCCGGCGTAGACCGCCGTCGCGAAGAGATCGCGCCACTTCGGTCTGAGGGCGGCGAGGACGAGCGGAACCTCGTGGAAGCGCAGAAAGTCGGGCAGGCGCTTGGGCACCACCCACCGCCGCACGCTGTCGATCGGGTTCGGGCCCGGCATCAGGCGCTCGCCGATCGCCGCCTTGAACGCGCGCCGCATGAACTCGCGCAGGTGGTTCAGGCTCTGCGCCCCGAGCGGCTTGCCCTTCTTTCCCGGCACCCGCTGCTTGGCCTCGAGGTAGTGCTCGATCTCGGCTGACGTCACGTCCTGCGGGCGCTTCGACGCGAACGGCGCCGAGAGGATGTGCGCCGAAATGGCGCTCTTCGCTTTCGGGTACGACGGCCGCCCGATCCAGACGCTCTCGAGCCACCACCGGACGATGTCACCGACCGTCCGATCGCCCGTCACCACCATCGCCGGCTCGAGCCCAAGCCGGATCCGCTCCGCCTTCCGCTCGAAGTCGTCGGCGAGCCGCCGCGCCTCAGTCTTCGTCGCCGCGCTCGACGCCTGCGCCGTCCATCGGCCCCGTTCGTTCTTGAAGCGGAGATACCAGGTGCCGCGCTTCTCGTAGACCGAGGCCATGTCAGACCCGCCCGTCGCACCAGAACGGAACCGCCGGCGTCATCCGCGGCCCTTCTTTGGCAGGTCGATCAAGTTCGCAGGCTTCCACTCGCCGCGCGCGAACTGGCGGATGGAATCGGGCTCGTACCGAAGGAGCGATCCCACCCGAAGACATGGGATCAGCCCGGCCTCGGCCTGGTGATAGACCCAGGACCGGCTTACGCGGAGAAACGTCGCCACTTCCTTCGTGGTCCAGAGCCCCCGCTTCTCTGCTTCAAGTTCGGTGAGCGCCGACTTTACCTCGACCGTATTCATCGACCACCGCCCATGGCGCACGCCGACAAGCATCGCTCTGACGCGCGCACAGTCAACGCCTGTGTCGGGACGGGACGCAGGGTCTCTTTAGTGTTCATGACGGGCCTCCACCACGCAAAAGCGGGTGCAGCCGTCGAGATGTGACAGACGGTCCGGAGCAGATCACCGCGACTCGAGTCTGGACGATCTCGCGAACAGAGGTACAGTCGTCGCCCCGATGTCGGCGGAGAAGACCAAGCGACGAACGCTCTCCAGAGTTCGACGTTCCCTGTTGGATCCAGCAGGGCGACGAACCGTAGTCCCTAAACCGATACACCCGTTCCCAGCCCGAATGGCGGCAGCCATTCCTTGGGAAGAACTCTCCACTCCGAAAGGCCCACGTCTTCGCGTCCTCGACCCCATGGCCGGCTCCGGGACTACGCTCGCCGTCGCGCGGGCGTTGGGCCATCGTGCGTTCGGTTTCGATACGGACCCGCTCGCCGTTCTCATTTCTAGGGCGTGGTGCCAAGACATCGACGCGAAACGATTGCGGCGTGCCGCCAAGAGAGTTCTCCGGAGGGCACAGCTGATCGCCACAACATTGCGCATCAGGGATGCCTACCCGGCAGGTGCGGACGAAGAAACCCGTTCGTTCGTCCGTTACTGGTTCGGTCCCCGAAATCGGCGAGAGCTGGCATCTCTGGCACAAGCTATAAGCCGCGTTCGTGATCCGGGACTCTATAGTCTCCTCTTCTGTGCGTTTAGCCGGCTCATCATCGCGAAGCAAGCGGGAGCATCTCTCGCCCTCGATCTGGCCCACAGCCGGCCACACAAAGCCCGTCGCAAGCCGAAGGTTGTCCGTCCCCTCACTGCGTTTCTCGATCAGATCGGGCGTATTTGTGCGGTTTCTCCGTTCTCCACGCGCGGCGCGCTGCCTAGGGCCCGTGTCTCCGAAGGAGATGCCCGCGACCTTCCACTCAAAGACGGAAGTGTCGACGTCGTGATCACTTCACCACCGTATGTGAACGCTATCGACTACCAGCGGATGACCAAATTTTCTCTGGTCTGGTTCCGCGTAGGTGTGAAGCAGCTTCGTCGCGTCCGCGCTGAGAACGTCGGCACCGAAGCGGCAGGGCATTCGACCGAGATGACCGCCGCACACCGCCTCGCCCTACGCGCGATGGGGGCCAACTCGTCCTTGCCGCCTCGAACCGCTTCGATCCTCGCAAAGTACGTCCGTGATATGGACCGGGTCTTGAGTGAGGTTTCGCGGGTTCTAACCCGCGGCGGCCGGGCGGTGGTGGTCATCGGTGACTCGACTCTGGGCAAGGCCGAGATTCGAAACTCAAGGGCGTTGCTCGTCCTGGCCCGAACAAACGGCCTACACACTGTGAAGGTGCGACGCCGCAAGCTGCCTCCCAATCGCAGGTACCTTCCACCACCGCGTCGCAACACCGAACAGCTGGACGCGCGCCTCAGGACGGAGGTGGTCTTGCACCTCCGAAAATCGCGCGAAAGGATCGCCGTCTAGGCTACGAACACCGGGGCGAGCTGGGCAATCTCTCGTCAACCGCCTTGCCAGAGGCGGTGCCGCAGCCCGGATCTCGATTGATCGAACGGCCGATCCTACGTGAAAAACCGGAAACGGGACTGAACGGTACGGTCCCCGGGTACATGCTTCAGAATGTCCCCGACGCGTCGAGCGGCGCGGACAGTGATCGGATCACCGCTGTCGAACTGCGTGTTATTGAAGTTGAGCTTCGACAAGTCGAGGAGTTCTTTCGCGAGCTCGATGGGGGCGGTCTCACCGTCGTCAAGGGTGAACTCCAGCGCTCTTGGTATGTACATCCCGGGGTAGGTTCGGAAGTAGGGAACGGTACCCTTCAGGTAGACGATGCCGCTGCGGTCATCGAAGGTGAGGGCGGTTCCGCGAACGACGGAAGGTACGGCGGCGCGAAGCAGGCGGGTCCCTGCTCGCCGGACGGAAACGAGGTCGAGAACCTCGACACGCTCGGACTGGGCGGCTTGCCGGCAGCCCTCGATCTCCGCAGCGTTGAAGGACGAAGTCTTATGGACGAGTACCCGAGCCGGCATGTTCCCATGCTCACGTCGGTAGGCTGCCAGGCCATTGGCGAGCAGCTTGTGCGCGTCTTCGGCCGATAGGTGCGGCGTGAGGTCACGCCGGTCAATCGTGGCGTTGCCGCCTTGCAGAATCAGGCCCTCGCCGCGCTCATTGAAAACCTGAGCTACGCTCGTGGCGAGCCGGTCGCCATCGATACTCTTGAAGAAGCTCGCCCCAACGTAGCAAGTCGGCCGTGCGGCCGAGTGCTTGACCAGCCGCCATGGGACGCCGCCAGCTTTGTAGTAGAGCGCCGTATGGAAGTTCCAGGCGCGCGTTGCGGGGTCCTGTAACGTTGCCCGGCGCCTTCCTCCGCGCGTAGAGCCGCCGCCGTATGTATCCGGGCGGAGCACCTGGCACGGAGCGGCAAGGTCCAGCGCCCTCGCTTTGAAGCTGTCGTGGAAATTTGGAACGTGCTTGGGCGGAACTGCGTCCTGCGCCTCGTCGAGCTCCGCATCAGGTGGAACCCGCGGCGCGTCGCCCAGACCGAATACCTCAGCTGGCGGGGCGATCACGAGGACGTTCAGGTGACCCCGGCCTGCCAGGTCGCGAGCGTGGTCCATAAAGAGGTCGACGATGCGGTCCATGGGATTGGCGGCGTCCAGAGCCGCTTGCAGCTCCAGGCGCGAGATCGAGCGGGTCGTCACGTCGGAGATAGCGAGGCTTGTCCCGAAGATCTCATCGCGCATTCCTGGGAATGCCGGCCGTAGTTCCGGGAGCTTCTCGCCCAATTTGGGGGCGACGCCTGTGCGACACGATTCGATCCACTCCCGAACCGGATCGAGCGTCGCTGCCGCTCCAATGAGGCCCACTCCGATCGGGACGGGCACATTCGATGCTCCGCGGTCGAAGGTGCCGTGCTTCGCAAGTCCAGCACGGATATCGATGTGTGTTCCGCCGTTCGCGAACTGCAGTCCCGGTTCGGGCAAGACCTGAATCTTCATCCCTCGGCAGCCTCGTCGAGGGCCTCGGCAGGCTCTTCGGTCGGCGGTTCATCCGAAGGCAGAGGGGCGGTTGGTTGGGTACTAGCGGCCTCTATCGCCTCGATGGAGGTCAGCTCGTCATCGGCTATCGGGCGTTCGATCTCGAAGACCGGTAGTGTGTCGAATCGCAGGTGGCGTCGGGGTCCATCCGGCAAGGGGGTGGCGCAGAGGACGTTGCTCCAGAGGAGCACCTGACTCAGGACTGACCGGTTACCTTCGTATCGCTTGATCCCACTCAGACGGTATTCATGCAGCCAGGATTTTTTCCTTCCGTCGATCGTGAAGCGATAGGTGGGCGAGACCTCCAGGAACCATTCATCGCCGAGATGCCGGAATCGGCCATCGAAAGCGAGGTGCCGTAAGTAGGTCGACGTCGTGCCGTTCTTCGCCGTGTGGTCGTAGCTCGACACGACGGTCATCGTGCTCCACAGCCGGACGTTCTTGTACTTGTAGCGCCGCGGCGGCTCGTCGGGTCTTCCGGCGAAGTAGTAGACCTTGTCATCTGACGCGAACCGGACGCCGAAGATAGCGAGATCATCGCGAAGGGCGCCGTTGAGGAGATGCACGAACAGGCGACGCTCATCGGGATCCGCGCTCTTCGCCCACTGCTCCGCGCTATGTGCCTCGATCGCGCCAGTGTCTACGATCTTGCTGAGGTAGCCGCTACTCGGGTCTTCGAAGCTGTAGATGTTCTTATTATGGAGAATCCAAGCTTGGGTGACGTAGCTCGTGGCACCCTCTCGCAGGATTGCCCATCCCTGTTTGTAGGTTACGGCGGTCGCGGGCGCGACATAGATGGTGGGCGGATAGGCCCTGAGGGGAGCAAGGTTGGCGTAAAGAGTGTCGGTGATCGGTGCGCTCGGACTAGATGCCGGTGTTTCCGCTTTGCGACCGATTGAGCCGACCTTCGGCTCGACTGGCCGCGTTCGCAGGAACGCGCGTGCGAAGGCAGCGGCTGACGCGCATGCATATTGCGTCCAGGCGTCGTTTCGCTTGAAGCCGACGATGTCGCTGATGCCTCGGATCGCCAGCATCGGACAGCGTTCGCGCGCTGCGCGGTAGACCCCGCCTGACTCCATCTCGATCGCAAGCAGATGTCGAGCAGTCTCGATCCACGGAAAGAGAACCTTCGGATCCTTGACGAGCTTGTCGCTCGAAGCGATCGGGCCTGCAGCAAACACTGGGGCGCGCTCCGGAACTCCCCGACCGAAGTGAGCCTGGAGCTTCTCCTTTACCTCGGTCTGCCAACGCTTAGGACCGGACAACGAGCCTTCTCGGTTCCATCTGACGGACGGCCGAGTAGGGAGCTTGGCGGTCCAGCGTCCGAGGTCCGCCTCACGGCCCGCTAGGTTTGCGACACGCCCCTGCAGCTCCCTCGCGATGGGGCCGCCGGATAGGCTGTAGGTCGGCTTCGATCGCGCCTTCCGCGCTTCGACGTTGTAGTCGTTCACCCGCGTGGAAATCACGACGTCCCCCAACGTGATGTCCTCCGAGGGAAGGCCACCCGCGATCCCCACCACCAGCAGCAGAGATGGGTTGAGGTCGTCGAGCAAGTCGCGCGCGGCCTCTTGGGCTTCGCCATTTCCTTGTTCGATCTGCCGGACGATGGCGACCGTGTACCGAGCACCGTCCGCGGTATCAGCGTATCGGAGGGTGTACTCTCGCCGGCCTCGAAATACGCCCGCCTTCTTGGGAAGGACCTCGAGCACAGCTCGAAATTCCTCATCCTTGATCGTGAGTATCCCGATATCGACGGGCGGCGGTGTGGCAGGGGCCATGCCTAGTCCGATGCCATTTCAGTCGGCCATTCGCAGCATCGCCGGCGACGGATCCATCGCCGTGATCACGGGCCGCTTCATGTGGGTGAAGCTTGTGATCGCTTGCCCCTGCCCAAGGCCCTTCACCAAGTGCCAAAGGCTGTCATCGGCGTTCGGGACGAAGCTGCGAATCCGCCTGACGATCGGATCGTCGATCTTGTAGATGATCCAATTGTTGACGAGTCCGAGCACCTCGTCGGGCAAGTCGTTGGGTGATTGGGTGACGAACGTGAGACCGAGATGTCGCTTTCGCCCACGCTTCGAGATTCTTACGAGCTGATCGCGCAAGGTCGGCATCTTCGTGATGCGTTTGGCCGACAGGAACTCATGCGCCTCCTCAATAATGATGTTGGTCGCAAGCGGTCGCTGGTTCTTCTTTTGTGCCTCGTCGTAGAGACGCTGCTGAAATGCGACGATCCCACGGAGGGCCTCGGCGATGGCCAAGTTGCGCACGTCGGTGTTTTCAAGGTCCGAGAGGTCGATGATGTTGACACGACCTGGCTGCAGGAGCTCGGTGTAGCGAAGTGGATTGCCTTCGCCCGCTTCGCGATCGAATACTCCCAGCTTCTTTATTCGCGTGATGCGGCTCGAAAGCACCTTCCAGCTGCGCATGTCTCCGAATTTCGGTCCGCTCGCCCGTCCGCTGCGTCGACCGCCACCCTCTGCCTCATCGTCACCTTCGTCGCTGGCCGACCCGCCGAACTGGCCCAGGATCGTACGACGAATCGCTTGCCACTGACCCTGGAAGCCTCGTGCCCGGCTCTGCGGCTCCTCGTCCTTGCCTTCGGCGATGTTGATGACACCGCTGACTACGTACCAAAGGTGATCGAGCGTCATCAGCGGCCAGCCACGATCGAATTCGTCCACCTCAAGCACCAGATCGTTGTCCTGCCTCTCCCACTGCGCGCCCTTCCTCGGGAACACGCCAAGTTGGCGCATCAAGAGCTTCGCGATCTCGTAAGCTTTCAGGACGCGATCCTCCTGTGCCTGACTCAGGTCCATAATCTCCGCAAAAGCGTACGGGGATATCTCCTGGAACCGCAGCGAGAACGGCGTGATGCTGGGGTGATTCGGGTTCGCACAGTCGCGCCCAACCAAGTGATAGACGTGTGTGTTGGGGATACCCTTGGGGGCCAGGCCGCCGTCCTTCAGCGCGGCCACCAACTGGGGATTGTCCGTAGGATCGTTTAGCTGCGTGTACTCTCCCTCGACGTCGAGAAGCACGACGCAGTTCCCGGCACCTTGCAATTCGGCGACGAATCGACCGATGCCGGTGCTCTTACCGCCACCGGTCGTACCGACTGCAGCGGTATGGCGAGGGAGAACCGACTTCTCCTTGCTGGGGATTCGTACCTCAACGGAGTCGTGGCCATACGCGATGCCCAGCCGGATATCGCCAGTCAGGTTCAGAATGCCGGCCATCTCGCTATCGGGAACCCGATGAACCGGCGAATTCGGCTTCGGCCGGTGACGTGCGGGCGTCATGCCACTGCCCAGTCGCTGCCCGATGATAGACGCTTGGACTCTCCCGTGGTGTCTCGGCATCGCCATCGCGCGGTTCACAGCCGACGCGATCAGGGCTGGTGCATCGGCACGCATTCCGTCCGGCTCACAGAACGGACCGGCCGTCACCGTCGCGACGTACTCCTTCTTGTCCGGCATGCTCGTGATCTTCAGCAGGCTCTGGGACGGAACCGCGTCGATGTTCTCTGGCGGCAAGACCACCGTTACGGTCCCGTCAGCGCTGCCGTGATCATCGAAGGTGGTGCGGCCGATCGAACCCTCATACTCCGGGGGCTCCTTGAAAGGCCCACCGGCGGCTGCGGCGTCGCGTGCCAGACTCTCGCCTGCGGTCGGGGGAGATGGTCGGATGACGGTCGGGTTGCCGTTGGAATCTGACCTTGCTTCAATCTCCTGCGCGTCTGACATCCTCATCTCCTCGCTTCGCGCCAGTTCAGGTCCGTGTCGTGCGTTCATCCAGATAGCGGTAGGGCTGACCGATGTTGCTGAGAGCTGCTTGAGTGGGCCGGTTGAGAGTCTCGGCGCCGAAATAGGTCGTGCAGATACCGTCGGCCATGTCGATCAGCATCGGGAATCCGCGGTGCTCCTGCAGGATGCTGTCGGCGAGCGCGATTCGCGCAGCCTCGTGCACGAATTCTCGGTGAGCGTAGAACATCCGCGCCGGAGCCAGGCTCGAGGCGCGATAGACGCCCATCAGTACAGCGGGCCCCGCTTCCCGACAGAACGGCTCCAAGAGTTCGGTCGCTACGTCCCTCCACTCTCCTCGATAGCCGCCTCCCAGGAGTTTTGTGAGGTCAGCCTGGGCATCATCGATAATTGCGTATTCCAGCGGCTCGAGGGCATCACCAATCGTCAGGTAGTGTTCCTTCTGGGTGCTGCTCGGCACGAAAACGAACTTCTTGTGCTCGAGGATCAGACGCCGGAGCACAGGGACGCCGAGCCGGATGAGCTCGACTTGCCCTGATCCTGTGAGGATCTCATAGGCGAGGGGATTCCCGTGCCCCATGCGCCAGGGGGCGCGAGCTCCGTCAGCTAGAACCGAGCGTTCCATGTAGCTCATGATTCCACGCCGAAGCTGGTCGGTGACCTTCCGCCGCGAGCCGCCGGCCTCTGGGGCACCCGACCGCCTCTTCAGCAATTCGATCGTCTCGTCGATCAGCGACGCACCGGGGCGCAGCTGGATGTCTCGCCTAAAGATTCGGTTCGCCCAGGTCTGTTCCTCCCCGTTGTAGGTAACGGCAGCGACCGCGATCTGGATGATCTGCATCGGCAGTGTGTGGAAGACATGGCTGTTCGCATCGCACCCTTCGACGAGTCCATTGAACAGCACGTTGGCTTGGGCCGCCCTCACATCGTCAAAGCTTGCACGGTAGACGCCAGCCTCCCTTGGGCGATCGCCCGACGTGATCAGCTCGAATATTTGGGAGCGAACGGTCTGCCGAATCTCGTCGCTCATCCTCTCTGCTTCGGCGACTTCGCGCTCGAGTCGCTCAAACGCCTGAAGCGCTCGGACGCCCTTCTCCCAGGTGCGAATATCGAGGGTCGATCCGAGCGATTCGCCCGTAAGCGCGGTGTACTTGTCAGGGGAGATTTGGACGTCTTGAGCGACGTCTCCAGATTCGTCATCTGGGGGAGGACTGGTCGTCATGCTTTCTGCTGTCCCTCAGCTGCTTGTTCTGTGCTTCCCGTCGGATCGTCGGACTTCGACACACTCTCCACAGATTTCTTCCTGGCCGACTCCAGCCGGGCGATGAGAGGGTCGCGAGTTCTCCGGGCATCAATCCAGGCACTCCATCGCTTCGCCGCCCAACCCGGCAGCCCGAAGCGCGTGCTCAGGGCACGGACACAATCCTCGCCGGCCGGCACCGAGCGTTTCACCGTCGCAGCGGGTGCGAGCAACTCGAAGCCGATTAAGTCGGCTTCAACCTCCATCCCGGTCGTTATCGTGTCCGGAGCGCCGTCTTCAGAGCGATCCAGCGCATGCTCATAGACACCGATCGGAACGCCCCGCAGGGCCCCGCGAAGCTTCTCGGCCGGCGTCGCAGTCCTGTCGCCGTCGAGTACCTCCTCGATTGAGGGCCCCAGGAGAGCGATGGCGACGGACCGTGGCGCCTCGTAGTGGTGTAGGAAATGTGCTGTTTCGTGCGCGAGGGTGAGGCGCTGCTCATCGTCCGGCATACTGCCGTCGGCAAAGATGAAGGCGTGCCCACGCTGGGCGATCAGACACCCACGAATCGGACGATCCTGGGTCTGCCGGAAACCGCCTGCACCACGCTTCGCCAACCACTCGCCCATCCGCCCAACCGTAAGCTTCGGTAGCAGGACTACGGCCACTGGAAGAACGGCGGCTATGGTTGGAGAGAGACGCCGCGGAAAGGGTTCGGTCGCGCCGGCTCGTTCCCAGAAGCGCGACGCAATCGGTCGCGGATCGAAGGTCAGGCTCATCGATCGTCGTCTTTCTTGCGATCCCGATCATCCCGAGCCGCCGCGAGCATTTGCGAGCCGTCCGACTTTCGGAACGCGGCGAGGCTATCGGCCTCCCGAAGCAGAGCGAGGAGGCGTTGCTCGTCTACGGACCCAAGTGTGGCCATCCTGACCACGTCTGCTCTGAACGTCGCCGATCCGGCTCGAGGACGCTGACAAAGAGCGACCTTGGTTACGGCCTCCTTGCCGCACTCAAGGTAGTCCATCACCGCCTGAACATCGAAGCGACCGCCACCCCAATCGCGAAACGCAGACGCCATGAACGCGGGGTCGCTGGCTACGCGGGCGGCAGCCCGCTCGAGCATGTCCTCCCTGGAGGGGTCTAGCGGCGTCATTTCAAATCCTCCCTCAACCGCCTGAGTCGCTTCTCGATACGATCGCGTCGCTGCTTGACGATGTCGGTCTGCTCGGACTCGGGTAGGTGCGCTATCCCCAGGCAATCGGCGTACACGACGGTCTCGCTCTCGCCGGATAGGAACAGCTTCAACACCTCCTCGTCGCCCTCATCCTTAACAATATCGGCTCGATGGTCTCGGAGTATGCGATCTGCATCGATCTTGTCTCTGGTGCGTCCTGACGGATCGTTCCCGTCCGACGGGCGAAGTTCGACAAAACGATCGAGATTTTTTCGTTCTGTCAGCCGATCGCGGACGAGGTTCAACGCGTCTCGATGTGCGACAAGTACGAGGTACCCGAACAGGCCCGCACGCCCGGGATCGAATCGCCCGGGGGACTTCAGATATTCGACGATTGCGTCAGTCGCGAGGTCGCCTGCCTCGTCCCACCCAACCTGCCCTCCCATGCGCTTCTTGACCGTCGCCGCCAGGGGCCGGTGCACAAGACCAAACAGCTCAGAGGAAGCGATTACGTCGCCCGCAAGAATCTGCTCATGCAGGTGTTGCAGGCGCTGAGGATCGATCACGCCGTGTCCGCTCCGATCTCCCCCATGACGAATCTGCGCAACCTCGATGCCGCGCTCTGAGTCCTGAGAGTACGGCGAGCGCCCCGGCGAGTCGATATGCCCGACCAATGCGGCGGCCATTCGGTGCGATGGTCACCTACACCAGCACCCTCGGGCAGGGCACCCTTACTCAGGGGCGTGTGATGCCGCGGAACGCATCCAGAGAAATTCATCCTGTGTGTCGAACTCTGGTCCGGTGCCGGGAAGACCTGAGGCACCACGAGGAGACAACGAATGGGAATACTGGACGAAATCAGGAAGCTGCGCGGGATCTACGTGCGGTGCCCGTCGTGCGCCGGAGAGTTCAAGGCGCGCGAAGCGGGGCTTTTCGACGCCAAGGGACGGATCCCCGACGAGGCGGCGCGGCTCATCGAGGCCGAGCGCGCGCAGATCGCCGCGCAGCGCGAGGAGCTGAAGGCGCGGATGAAGGGGCTCGAGAAGACGGAGACCGCGGCCAGGACCGTCAACGTCGGCAAGGTCGTCGAGAAGATCGCGACCACACTCGATGGATTCCCGGCCCACCCCAAGGACTGCCGTTCGCTGTTCGATCCCATCGACCTCGTCGTCTTCGACGGCATGACACGGCTGGGGCGCGTCGAGGCCATCCACTTCGTCGAGGTGAAGTCAGGCGGTTCGCAGCTCAACACGCGCCAGCGCCAGATCCGCGACGCCGTGCTGGCGGGCAGGTTGGAATTCGCCGTCGACCCGGGTGCCGAAAAGGTGGCGCGATGAATCTCGTAGCGTTCATGCAGGAGCAGAAGCGGATCCTGGGTATCTGCCCGTGCTGTGGCGAGCTGTTCCGCCTGTCGGACGCCGCGCTCTTCACGAGGCAGCCCCCGCCCCCTACGCTGCTCGACGAGGTCCAAGCCGAGCGCCGAAAAGCGGAGTTGGCCGAGCAGAGGTTCGATGAGAAGGCCGGGGCGCTGCGGCAGGCCGCCCTCCGCCGTGGACAGGCAGAGGCGCGACAGCGGCTGCGCTCGATCGCCCAGCCCTTCGTCGAGCGCGACATCGACCCCCAGGACGTGAAGGTGCTCTTCGACCCGGTAGAGTTCGTTGCATTTCGCGGCATGGCGGCCGGCGCCGTCAGGGCCATCGTGCTGATCGACCGCCCGGTCGCATCCGCGCAGCAGGAGGCTGTCCAGCGGTCCGTCGCCGATGCCGTGGAGAAGGGCCGGTACGAGTGGAAGGTGCTACGGATCGACGATGGCGGTCGCGTTGAGGCCGAGCGGCAGCGCGCTGGGCGGCCCACGCAGCCCGCGAATGACGTCGACCCCTAAAACGGAAACCAAGAACCATGCTCAACCGATTCACGGGCCCAGACGGACGACGCCTACTCACCGAGGCGCTTCGCGCCCAGAAGATCGTCGCCGGCAGCGAGTCGATCGCCGAAGCGCTCGCCGACGCGCTGGACTTGAAGGCCCTGCAGCCCGGGGATGCACTCATCACGCAGGGCCACACCGACAACGACCTCTACCTGGTCTTGTCGGGGACGGTCTCGGTCCTGGTAAATGGGCGCCCTGTCGCGGAGCGGACGGCAGGCACCCACGTGGGCGAGATGTCCCTGATCGACCCGGCCGCGTGGCGCAGCGCCACCGTCAGGGCGTCGTCCCAGGCGGTCGTGGGGAAGGTACCAGAGGCGGCGTTCACCTCCCTTGCCGATCGCCATCCGAGGCTCTGGCGCGCGCTCGCCGTGGAAATGGGCGATCGCCTCCGCCAGCGAGGGAGATTCCTGCGGCCGCCCAACCCTAAACCGATCGTCTTCCTCGGCTCGTCGCGCGAGGCGCTGCCTGTGGCTTCGATGCTCCGCGACGGGCTGTCCAGCCCGGAGGTCGAAGTGCGACTCTGGACCGACGGCGTGTTCGGCGCCTCCAGGTTCCCGATGGAGGATCTCGAGCGGCAGCTCGATGAGGCTGACTTCGCCGTACTCGTCGTCGCCGCTGACGACCGCGTGACAAGCCGGAAGAAGGATCATGACGCGCCCCGCGACAACGTTGTGTTCGAGCTCGGCCTGTTCATGGGGGCGCTGACGCGGGCGCGCACGTTCATGGCCGTACCGCGGGGGGTGGATCTCAAGATACCGAGCGACATCCTCGGGCTCACGCCAGTCGCGTACGAGACCACCACGGGGGCTGTCGACGTCACCTCTGCCTGCGCCGAGCTCCAGGTCTGCATCCGGAGGATGGGACCGCGCTAGCCCACGAACCAGCTATGTCATTCAAAGACGAACTAAAGGCCCAAGTGGCCAGCATCTTCAAGGACAACTGGACGAAACGGGACGGCACGGTCGTCCCCGAGACTGGTGACCTCCAGCTGGGGAACGACGCCGTTGAACTGCAGGCGACGGTCCTCTATGCGGACATGAAGGGCTCGACCAAGCTCGTCGACGGCCAGAAGGCCCATCTCGCCGCGGAGGTTTACAAGGCGTACCTACACTGCGCCGCCAAAGTCATTCGGTCCGAGGGCGGCGAGATAACCGCCTATGACGGGGATCGGATCATGGCGGTGTTCATCGGGAGCTCGAAGAACACGTCCGCCGTGCGGTCGGCGCTCAAAATCAACTACTGCGTGAAGAATATCCTGAACCCGGCCTTCAAAGCCCAGTACCCATCGAGCTCATATGAGTTGCGACAGACGGTGGGCGTGGACACGAGCAAGCTCTTCGTCGCCAGGACTGGCATCCGAGGCGCCAACGATCTGGTGTGGGTGGGACGCGCCGCCAATTACGCGGCGAAGCTGACCGAGCTTGACGAGGATTCCCCGACCTGGATTACCGGCGCCGTCTACGACGGCATGCACGAGTCGGCGAAGGTGACGGACGGCAAAGCGATGTGGACCAAGATGTCCTGGACGACGATGAACAAGATGGACATCTACCGGTCGACCTGGTGGTGGGGGGTGTAGAAGCGACCCTCAAGCCGAGCGGCTTAGAGCCTACCGGTGACGTGCTGCAGCTGCCGCGTGCTCGGAGCCCACGGTCGCCCGGAGCGCCGCCGGTTCCTGGACTTCGGCCTCTTTTCCAAACCCCAACACCCAGCTCACCACCTCTGTCGTCCCCCGCACATCCATCGTCATCTCGATCCCGCCGTCGACCCGGCGGAAGCGCTGGGTCGGGTGCCACTGGCGGCGCTGGACGTAGCGGGCGACCTTCGGGTCAAACAGGACGCGAACGCGCGTCGGCTCGCCGCGGATGAGGCCAAATGCCCCCTCAGTCAGCTGTTCGGGGCGGTAATCGGCGGGGTACTCGAAGCGGTCGCCCTTGCGCCATTCAACCTCGCGGAAGCCGTCGAGAGCGAAGGTGCGGATCTCTTCGTGCTGGTGGCTGAAGCCGGCCAGGTAGAGGCCCTTCTTGTAGACGAGCAGGGTGTAGGGATCGAGGACGAAGGTCTTCCGGCCGCCGGAGACGCCTTCGTGGGTGACGCGCAGGCGGTCCTCTCGCAGCAGGGCGGTGATGATGTCGTTCACGTCCTCGAGGCGGCCTTCATATAGATGTCGCGCCTCGTTCACGTCGAAGACCTTGCGATCGAGGTTCCGTACGGCGGCGAAGTCCTGCCGCCTCAGGGTCGCTTCGAGCTTGGCGAAGACCTCGTCGAGGTCCTCCTTGAAACCGGTGCCGGCCAAGAAGTCGAAGACCCGGCGTGAGAGGAAGAGAGCGACCATCTGGCTGGTGGTCAGGGTGATCGATCCGCGCCGGGCGGTCGGCATGAGACGCCAAACCTTTCGCTTCCCGACGGTCTCGTCGTAGAGCGGCTCGCCCGCCTTCCTGAGCGCGTCGACGTAGCGGATGGCGGTGCGCAGGCTGATGTCGAACCGGTCGGCGATGTCGTGCACGGACAGGCCGCCGGTCGACTCGAGCGCGGCCCGAACCTCGAGCAGGCGGCCGGCCGGGGCGTACGAATCGGCCTCTGATCTCCTAGGCATCGTCAAGTTTTAGCGCAGATATGACCGCCTTTGACATGGGTCGGGTCTAGCGTCTGGTGGAAAGGAAGCACCCATGCGTATCGACACTCTGGAGGCCTACAACGTCCCAACCGATCTGCTCGACATCTGGCGGAACACCGTCGGTCCGACCCTGCTCCCAGTCCAGGAGATGGCCGTCAAGGAGTACGGGCTCTTCTCGGGCGGAAACCTCATCGTCTTCTCGCCCACGTCGTTGGGGAAGACGTTCATCGGCGAGATGGCGGCGGTGAAGGCCGCGCGTGAGAACGCCCGGGTCTTCTACCTCGTGCCGCAGAAGGCTCTGGCGGAGGAGAAGTATCGCGAATTCTCCAAGCGGTACTCCAAGGCCGGCATCGACGTCGTGATTTCGTCGCGGGACCGGCGCGAGTTCGACGGGCAGATCCTCGGCCGCCAGTTCCAGATCGCGATCGTGGTCTACGAGAAGCTGCAGACCCTGCTGGTGGCGCAGCCGAACATCGTCCAGGGCGTCGGACTGGTGGTCGTTGACGAGCTGCAGATGCTCACGGACGACGAGCGGGGCGCCGGGCTGGAGCTGCTGCTCACGAAGCTCAAGATGGCGGAGAGCCGACCGCGGTTGGTTGGCCTGTCGGCCGTGCTCGGGAAGGCGTCGCTGCTGGCCGAGTGGCTGGAGGCGAAGCTGCTCATCGACACGCGACGGCCCGTCGAGCTGCGCAAGGGCGTCCTGTGCCAGGGGGTATTCCGGTATCGCGAGCACAACAGCGAGCGCGAAGGCGCAGAGGAGATCCAGGTGCCGCCGACGAAGGACCGGGGCGAGCTGCTCGTCGCGGCGGCCGACGCGCTCACCCGACGGGGCGAGCAGGTCATTGTGTTCGTTCCGGACCGCGCGACCGCGACGACGCTGGCGCGGCGGCTCGCGACGCGCGCCCGCTTGGCCGGCGCCGACGGGGCGCTCGCAAGGTCCGCGGCAAGCTCTCGAGCGGCGCGGCGCTGGCCGACGCCCGCGTCACCGCCGCTGAGTTCAACGGCATGAGCTGGGTGACGAGCGCCTGGGGCGCGCGCGCACTCGTCTCCGCCGGCACCGGCGCGCGCGACCACCTGCGCGCCGCCATCCAGGTGCTGTCCGAGCCGACCGAGCGCCACGTGTTCCGCCACACAGGCTGGCGCTTTCACGAGGGCCGCTGGGTATACTTATTCCAGGGCGGCGGAGTCGGCGTCGAGTCCCTGACCGTCGAGCTCGATCCGCCCCTCGACCGGTTCGTGCTGCCCGCGGCCACGGAGGACCTTCGCGACGCCGTTCGCCTCTCCCTCCGCCTTTTGGACGCGGCGCCGCCATCGGTCGCGATCCCGCTCCTGGCCGCGACCTACGCGGCGCCCCTCTCGTTCATCACGAGCCCCGACTTCGCGCTGTGGATGGTCGGGCCAACGGGCAGCCTGAAATCGGAGCTGGCCGCCCTCGCCCAGCGCCACTTCGGCGCCTTCGACCGCAAGACGCTCCCGGGCAGCTGGACGTCGACAGAGAACGCCCTCGAGGGCCGGTTGTTCACGGTCAAGGACGCGATCGCCGTCATCGATGACTACGCGCCGAACGCCGATTCGCGCGCGCAGCAGGAGCTGGAAAAGCGCGCGCAGCGGATCATCCGCGGGATCGGGAGGAGTACCTCGAATGCCGCCCCCAAATTGACGAGAGCCTCGTCCCTGGCCCCATACGATCGGAACGATCGGCGAAAGAATCGCAGCGCTCGAAACAGTTTCCGATGCACCTTCGCCCGGGTTGAGTTGTCGCCGTGGAATTTGTGCGAGAAATAGGCCTGCTGGACACGAGTGACTGCCGCGACGACCCGTGACATCAAAGCCGTCCGCCGCCGCCATCGCTTGGGATCCAAGTTGACGCCGAGGTCAGTCACAGCCACGAGATCGGGCGGGGCGCTCATCATGGGGACGCAATCGCCGGACAGCTCGCGTCCGCGCGGTGACCTGTAGAGCACGATGTAGTGCGTGAGATCGAGGGTCTGCCAGTTGTTCTGCATCCTCGTGCTCGAGAGACTACCCACGTTCCCTTCCGTCGCATTCGGCTCGAGCGCGGCCAGAAGGAACACCAGGGAAGTGGAGAACTGAAGGCGCTCCAGCAGAAGCGATTGATTTTCGTAGTAGCTCCCAGGAAACGAACTCGTTTTCAGCAGGAGAAGAGGATTCGAAGAAAGCCATTCCAGGCGGCGGCTTCGCACCCAGTGCTGCATCAGATCGCGCGGGATCTCCTGGGCGACGCCAAAGGCCCGCCGGACGTCCTCCAAAAACCGAAACGTCTCAGACATTGAATTCGTCTGCGCAGTCAGCGCGAGACCGTATTCCTTCAACATGAAATGGAGCTCGGTCTTTTCGAAGAACCGGATGAATCCAAATCCGAGCACCCCGAACGAATGCACCGGGACCAACAGAAGCCCAGGCTTGTGGATTCCCCGATCGCGAATAAACGTCAGGACATCGAGGACGGCATTTCGGGCCGTGTTTCGCGTGAGCGCCCCGAATAACAACTGGTCGACGACCGACACTCCGACGAACAGCTCTCGCGACCACAGTTGTCGGATGAGGCCAGCACGAACACGGACGAAATGATGCTTCAATCCGTCGAAGCGCTTCTCCTCGGAGATCGCGAAGCTTTCAACATCACCACACGTACGCAGCTCGTCGATGTGGCTGTCGATGTAGTCGATCGCTTGCCCGGTTCCCCGTTCGGACAGGATCTGATCTGCCAGCCTTTTCGCGGGAGGCAACATGACGGACAACGTGCCTTTGGTGCCGCAGGCGGGTCAAGCTCCTATGAGACTGAGGAACCGCCTCCTCAGTGGGCGGTCTTCGCCCAAAGCCCCGCGTGCTCGAATACGAATTCGCGGATGCTGCGCCCAGGACGGCCGAGCAGGCGTTCCAGCGTCGGATCCACGGTCGCGCCCTGACCGAGGCGCAACAGGAAGTGGAGGATCGTCTGGACCAGGATCGCGCCGCGCGGCTCCCCGCGACGCGAGAGGTGCCGGATGTAGCCGAGAAGCGACGCGGGCTCGTAGCGAATCGGCCGCCCGAGCGCCTCGGTGAGCGCGGCCGTGACCACGGACCAAGGCACCGGGCCCGGACCAGCGAGCGTGTAGCTCTGTCCGCGATGGGCCTCTGGGGCGGACAGGACGAGCGCCGCCACCTCGGCGACGTCGCGCACGTCGATCCAGTTGACGGGCTTTCGGCCCGCGGGAACGTAGATGCGGTCGTCCTCGACGATGTCTTTCAAGTAGGCGGACTGCAGGTTCTGAGCGAAGAATCCCGGCCGAAGATTGGTGTAGTGGTCGCCGCGCGCGCGTAGATGATCCTCGACCTTCCGGTGCGGCACGAGCCTGTTCCTCCCTGCCCCGGCCACCGAGAGGAAGACGACGTGATCGATGCCGCGCGAACGAGCCTCGTCGATGAACGGATTGAGGTTGTTCTGGACGTCGGCGATGGCGGGGGGGCGCATCAGGAACATGTGCTTGGCGCGCTCGACGGCGCTTGCCCATGTCCCGCGATCCTTGAAGTCGAGTCGAGCCGCCACGACGGCATCGCCGAAACGCGCAGCCACGCGATCTGGCCGGTGGTCGGCTGCGATGACCGGCGCGCCTCGTCGGAGCAGTGCCCGCACGACCTCCTGCCCCACGTTGCCGGTCGCGCCCGTAACGAGAATCGCGTCCATGGTTCGCGCCGCACCGAATCTATGTCTCTATGTCGTCAGCCCGCGACCTCAATCGCGCGAAACGGGACCGGCCCTACGCGTCGGCGACGAGGTCAAGCTGTTCGAAGCCGGCGCGAAGCCAGGTTGCGCGCAGGCCGTCGCCGTCCGAACAACCGCCGACGAGATCTTCCGGGTCGGCGGGCAGGAAGATGGCGCCCGCGACGCCGCACTCGGGACAAACCTCCGGGGCGGACGAACCAAGAACATGGCCGCCGCATTCGCTGCACTCGAACCACATCGCTTACCTCCTCTCGTTCATGGCGCCCGACTCCACGAAAACGTGGAGCCGAAGCCAGAAGTTGTGAATGCCCAGGCCCTGGAGGGGCATCTCGAAGACCGCTCCCGAACGCGCCAGCGGCGGAATCCGGATGCGCACCACCTGCTCCTCCTCGATGATCCCCTGTTGCCCGCAGGCCAGGCACGGAAACAGCCAGTCGCGCCCCGAGCCGCCGCAATCCGGGCACCGTCGGAAGACAGGGACGCCGACGGGCAGCACGCACCCGCGGCCTCCCTCCTCGGGCGTGAGGAGAACCTCGATGTTCAGCGCTTCCAGCCGCTCCGACTTTGGGACTCCGACGCCTGTGAAGTTGCGGCGCAACCGCTCGTACATCGCCTCCGCCGAGGGACGGATCGGCTCGGCGGCGTCGAAGATCGACACGGGCGCGCGCCGCGGAGGCGGCGCGCCGACCCGCACCGGCACGACGTGGCCGTCCTCCGCGCGCCGGAGCTCGTCGTTGTACGCCCGCCGGCGCTGCGGGTCGGACAGGACGTCGTACGCCTCCGTCACTTCTTGAAAGGCGTGCGTCGCCTGCTCCCCCGCGACGTCCGGGTGCAGCTTCCGGGCGAGATCGCGATACGCAGACCGGATCCCGCCCGGGCTCTCGGTGCGCGGCACACCGAGGATCTTGTAGTACGTCCGCCCGTCCATGGAGCCCGCGCTCCTCCCACGAAGGCACCCAGACTAGGCGTCAGGCGGCGCGGACCGTGATCTGCCGCGGTCGCGCCTTCTCGACCTTTGGCAGCTCCAGCCTCAGCACCCCATCCGTGAGCTGCGCGTCGATCTTCGGCTGATCTATGGTCTCGGACAGCGTGAACTGCCGGAAGAATATCCCGGGCCGATATTCGCGCAGGACGTTCGATTCCTTCGCGGTCCCCGGCGCCGTCACCCGACCGGTCAGCGTCAGTACGTTCTCGCGCAGATCGATCTCCAGATCCGACGGCTTCACGCCGGGCAGGTCCGCCAGAAGAGTGATCGAGTTGTCGTTTTCGAAGATGTCGACGGGCGGCTGGTAGACCGGGCCCGTGCGCGTTTGCTCCGGGGCGGCCGCGACGGCCTGCGCGTCGCTCTTCTGGACATCCGTGGTGGCTTCCGTGGCCATGACGTTCTCCCTCCTGTCCTTGTTCGTGGTGTTCAAGCCTTGACCGTGATCTGCCGCGGCTTCGCCTGCTCCGCCTTCGGCAGCGTCAACGTGAGGATGCCGTCGGCGTAGCGCGCGTCGACGCGCTCGGCATCGACCTCCGTCGGCAACGTGACCGCCCGATTGAACGCGCCCTCGGGGCGCTCCTTGCGGTGATAGCTCACCCGCTCGTGCTCGCGCGGGATCTCGCGCTTCCCGGAGATCGACACTCGGTTCCGCAGCGCGGAGATCGAAAGCTCCGCCGGCTTGATGCCGGGGATCTCGGCCCGCAGATAGAAGTTGTCGTCGTCCTGGGTGATGTTCATCGGCGGGAAGACGCCCGCCCCAGTGTCCGGCACCCCGTCGCCGGTCGCCGCGTCCAGCAGGCGCAACATCTCGCGCCGTATCTGGTCGAAGTCAGAGAAGGAACTGTCGAATGTCGGCCGCGAGGGCCAGACCCGTCGCACGAGCATGGTTGACCTCCTGGGCTAAGTGCCCGTTTTGAGTGGCGATTCGCCTTCGCCGTCGAAGTAAAATCACCGTTGGTCGGGCGTCAAGCCGCGACCGTGCATCAAGCCGAAGCTTGGCTGCTCTGCTCAGCCCGTGGCCCGGTCGGCGGCGGGCAGAGCCCAGGCGTGGACTCGATCACGTTCGCCCCGGTCAATTCGAGGCGTTCGATGTCGGCGAATCCGACCTTCCTCTGGATCGTGGGAACGGCGAGCAAGGTCGGACAGTCCGTGACGACCTCCCGACCGAACTGCGTAGCTGAGTACCCGTACGCCTCGAGCACGCCTACCGCGGCTCGGGCCGTGGCCATGTTCGAAAACGAAACGCGCAGCATCTTCCACTCCTTCGTCTCGCTGTTGCGCAAAACCGAGCCTCGACCGAATTCATTCCCGCGCGCTGCTGTCGCTAAGGACGGGTTGACAGCGCGCCGAGCGTGTTTTTCTTTTCGGCGATGACCAGAAGCTTCGCGGAAGCCCGGGCTCGCGATGTCGGCCCAGCGCGCGCCGCGTAGCCGAACCCACATATCGGACAGCCGAACATGCGAAGCCAGGAGATTTTGTCCACGGGGCTCCCATTGCTCGATGACCTGCTCGGCGGCGGCATCCCGCGCCGGCAGAGTGTGATCATCACCGGCGATCCCGGGTCCGGAAAGACCATCCTCTGTAGCCAGATCGCCTTCGCCCGCGCCGCCGCCGGCTCGAACGTGGTCCTCGCGACGATCACGTCCGAGCCCCACGACAAGCTCGTCGAGGAGCTGCGCGGTTTCACGTTCTTTGACGCCGACAAGCTCGGAAACGAGATCTTCCTGCTGAGCGCCTACGCGTCGCTGGTCAAGGGCCCGGAAGAGGCGAAAGAGGTCCTGCTCCGCACGATCCGCGAGCGCAAGGCGTCCCTGTTGTTCGTGGACGGCCTGCGCTCGCTGCGCGACCTGTGGCAAGACGAGAGCGCCATCCGGAAGTTCCTCTACGATCTGAGCGTCGGCCTCGCCCAGGCGGACTGCACGGCGCTCCTGACCACCGAGTATCCGCTCGCCACCCTACTCCAATACCCGGAGGCGACGACCGTCGACGCTATCCTCTCCCTGTCGCTGAAGTCCGTCGAAGGCCGCCGGCTGCGACGGTTGGAGGTCGCCAAGCTTCGTGGCCGCGCGCACGTGGAGGGCGAGCACGTTCTCCACATCGACCGCGAGGGGGTCCAGATCGTGCGGCGCCTCGAGACGCTGGTCCCCGCCCGGCCTTCTTACAAGCTTGGACAAGGCAAGGTCGACTTCGGGCTTCCCGAGCTCGATAGGCTGCTGGGGGGCGGCCTGCCCCTTCAGACGACCACGCTACTGGCCGGATCGACGGGAGTGGGGAAGACGCTCCTCTCGCTGCACTTCGCCGCCGCGGGGGCGGCGAAGGGCGAGCCCGTGCTGTTCATCTCCTACGCCGAGCCGGCGCACAAGCTGATGGAGCGGGCCCGGCAGATCGGCCTCGACGTCAGCGAGTTGGTCGCGAAGGGCGCCCTCACGATCGTTCACATCGCCCCGGTCGAAATCGAGGCGGACGATTTGGCCGCTTCGCTGTTATCGGAGGTCGATCGTGTCAGTGCGCGGCGCCTCGTGCTCGACGGCGTAAGCGAGCTGGAGGGGTCCCTGACCGTCCCGCAGCGCGGCCGGCGGTTCTTGACCGCGCTTGTCGAGTCGCTGCGCGCCCGTGGCGTGACGTCAGTGTTCATCAAGGAGGTCCCGAAAATCGCCGGCGTCGAGCTCGATTTCAGCGACACGCCGCTGGCGGTGACGGCGGAGAACCTGCTGTTCTTGCGCTACTTCGAGCTACGCGGCCGACTCCATCGGATCATCTCGATTCTGAAGGTGAGGGAGGGAGCGGCCGACAACGCCCTGCGGGAGTTCGTGATCGACGAGGGCGGGATGAAGGTCCTCGGCCCGATCGAGTCGGCGGAGGGGTTGCTCACCGGCCTCGGCCGGCCCGTGGCCACGAGGATGGAGGGCTGACCATGGCGGAGCGAACGATCCTCCTGGTCGAAGACGAGCAGCCCCTGCTTGAAGTGTTCGCCGAAGCGATCACGGAGATGGGCCATAGGGTCGTCTGCGCGTCCCGCGGCGACGACGGGCTCGCTAAGGCCCGGGCCGAAAAGCCGGATCTAATCCTCGCCGACCACATGCTGCCGGGACGCACGGGCCTCGAGCTTCTGCGTGAGCTGCGGACCGAGGACGGCCTCGGCCGCGTGCCGGTCATCCTGATGAGCGCCGGACGGCCGCGCGGGTGGGAAGAAGCGTGGCGGTTCGTGCCGAAGCCCGTGGCCCTCGGCGACCTCGAGGCGGCGGTGAGGGACGGACTCAGCGCCGGCGGGTCGCCCGATTCGCGGGGGCCCGGTCGGCCCATCAACGTCGCCCCACTCGTCCTGGCGCGCGAGGAGATGCTGAACTGGGTGGCGCACGAGATCCGTTCGCCCCTGGCGGTCGCGCTGATGTCCATCGACATGCTGAAGGGACGGCTGGAGGACCGCGCGCCGGAGGCGTTGCCGCGCCTGCAGGTCGCGCGCCGCAACCTGGTGCGCATGAACGACATCGTGGCGTCCATTCTGGATGCCGCCTGCCTGGAGGAGGGCCGCATCGAGCTCAGGCCCGCCCCGGTCGCCATCGTCCCGTTCGTGAGCAACGTCGTCCGGGAATGGCGGGAGGGGCACCCGGAGGCCAACCTCGTCGCCGAGCTCGCGGACGCGCCGGCCGTGGTCCGCATGGATCAGCCGCGGGTCCGGCAGATCCTGGACAACCTATTTACGAACGCCCTCAAGTACGCGGGGGTGGAGCGGCCGATCGTCGTGTCCTTGGAGCACCGGCCCAGCGCGGTCGCGATTCGTCTTCGCGACCATGGCCCGGGCATACCGCGAGAGGAGCTGCGCCATATCTTCGACCGGTTCGTCCGCGCGGACGACACGCCGGGACGCGGCCATGGGCTCGGCCTCTATATCGCCGCGGCGTTGGCTCGGCTTCACGCGGGCTCGCTGGAGGCCGACGCGGCGGATGGGGGCGGCACGGTGTTCAGCCTGACGCTGCCGACCGCGGACGCCGAACATTTTTCCGCGCCGCCCCGGGATGAATTTCAAACGAACGTCGGTTGAGCATTCCGGAAGACGAGACTAGCCGAGCCATCGGCGAACCGTGGAGCTTGTCACTTTCGAAGCGGTGATTATCGGCCGCAATGAAGGAGGTGAACGACATGGCAAACCTGGTCAAGCGAGAGAACCGAGACGTAGCCCGGACCGCGACCCCGGAGCACCGGCTGGATCCGTTCCGGATGATGGACGCGCTTCTTCGCTGGGATCCATTCCGAAGCGATTGGGGCGGCGGCTTCAGCCAGAACCTGGAGTTCGTGCCCCGCTTCGACGTGAAGGAGACCAAGGACGCGTACGTCATCAACGCCGACCTGCCGGGCGTGAAGGACGAGGAGCTGAACGTGTCGCTGAGCGGCAACCTGCTCACCATCAGCGGGAAGCGCGAGGAGGAGCATCAGGAGGAAGGCGAGAGCTACTACGCGATGGAGCGGAGCCAAGGCAGCTTCGCGCGCAGCTTCACCATGCCGGACGGCGTGGACGCCGAGAGCGTGACCGCGGACCTCAAGCAGGGCGTGCTCACGGTGCGAGTCCCGAAGAAGCCCGAGGCCCAGCCGAAGCGCATCGAAATCGGAAAGGGAGGTGAGACGAAGGCGAAGGCCTGAGGCATGGTCGAAGCGATCCGATCGCCGAGGGCGGGCGACCGCTGTTGGGGGACCGCGGCGCCCGCCCTCTTTTATGTCCGCCGCCCGCCCGCAGTCTGGCGCGCGGAAGGAAGGCATCTCCACAACAACAGCGCACAGGGAAAGGCAATGAGACTTCGAACGCACGCCATCATCGCGGTGATCGGCATCGCCGGCTTGTCCTGCGATCACAAAGCTCTGACGTCCACCGCGAACGCGGGCGAACCGAGCTCGGCAGCCGTCGCGACGCCGGCCTCAGGCCCCGCGCCCGCCGCCGTCACGCCGCGGACCGAATCGCCCGATGTGGCGAAGAACCTATCCAAGGCTTTCGCGGCGACGGCGAAAGCCCTCGCGCCCAGCGTCGTCCGCATCGATGTCCGGGCTGGCCGACCGCCGATCGCCGAGGGCGGCGGCGGTTTCCGAAACGATCCGTTCGGCGGCGGCGTGCCGCCGATGTTCCGACGCTTCTTCAACTTCGGTGGGCCGCAGCCCGATTTCCCCGGCCCGGGCATGCCGGGGCCGGTCGCCGGGACCGGGTCCGGGATTGTCATCGACGGCGCCGGCAACATCGTCACCAACAATCACGTGGTCCTGGACGGCGCCGCCGAGATCAAGGTGACGCTGTCGGACGGTCAGGAGATCCCGGCCAAGCTGGTCGGGCGCGACAAGCGGACCGATGTCGCGGTGATCCGGCTGGATCGCATTCCCAATAACCTCGTCGCGGCGCGGCTCGGCGATTCCGATCGCATCGAGGTCGGCGAGTGGGTGCTGGCCATCGGCAGCCCCCTCGGCCTGGAGCAGACCGTGACGGCCGGGATCGTCAGCGGAAAGGGACACGTCGGGCGCTTCGTGCAGATGTCCGGCGATCGCGTCCAGCATTACATCCAGACCGACGCGAAGATCAATCCGGGCAACTCCGGCGGGCCGCTCGTGAACCTGGATGGGAACGTCGTTGGCCTCAACACGCTCATCAGGACCGGAGCGGGCGGCGCGTACGGCTTCGCCGTCCCCATCAACGAGGTCCGGCGCGTCGCGCGGGCGCTGATCACCGAAGGCCGCGTCCGGTATCCATTCCTGGGCGTCAGCGTTCGCGACATAGCGACCCTCGATCAACCCGCCAAAGAGAGGCTGGGGCATGGCGCGCCGACGGACGGCGCGTACGTCGCGGAAGTCACGCCCGGCAGTCCGGCCGCCCTGGCCGGCATCAAGCCGGGCGACGTGATCACCCACCTCGACGGTGAGAGCATCAAGACCAGCTCCGACGTCGTGGACTACGTCTCGTCACGTGCGATCGGCGCGACGGTGGCCATCACCATCTTTCGAGACGGAAGCTCTCGGCAGCTTCGGGCGACGTTGGCGCCTGCGCCGGGCGAGGCCGACGAGCCCGAGCGAGCGCCGAAGCTAGGTCTCTCGCTTCAGACGCTGACGCCCGACATCGCGGGCTCTCTCGGGCTCCCACCGGCCTCTCGGGGCGCCGCTATCGCCGACGTCGCTGACGGAAGCCCGGCCGCTCGCGCCGGCCTCGTTCCCGGCGACGTGATCCTGGACGTCGATCGGCGTCCCGTGGCGTCCGCGGACGAAGCGACGCGGCTGCTCGGCGACGGGCGCAACGCGGCTCACCTCGTGAGGGTCTACGGGCGCTCCGGCGTCCGCTTCGTGACCATTGGGAGGACTGGCTGAACGGCCAGGAGGATGCGATGCAAGAACCAGACGGACAGATCGACAAGCAGAGCGAAATTCGACATCTGCTGCGGCACGTGAAGACGTCGCTTGAGCTGGCGATCGTCGCGCGGGCGCCGGCCGACCTCTTGAACGGGTTGGGGCGTGCGGCCGGTCTTCTCGATGCGGTCAGCCAGCTCCCGACCGACGAGGGGCCGGCGCAAGCGCTCATTCCCGGCCTGATCAGGGATGGTCAAGCTGCGGTCCTCGCTTGGGAGAAATGGCACCGGTCCCGGCTGCCGATCGCGTAGACGCGCGCACCGTCCTCCTCGCCGACGACGACGACGACTTTCGGGTCCTGCTCGCCGAGGCGCTGGAGGACGAAGGCTACGCCGTCATCGCGGTGCGGAGCGGGGCAGCGGTGCTGGGCGTGCTCGACGCCACCGCGAAGGACCGCACCCGCGCCCCCGACCTCTTGGTCCTGGATCTCTTGATGCCGCACATGAGCGGCATCGAGGTGCTTCAGCGATTGCGCAAGTCGGCGGAGTGGGCCAGCTTGCCGGTCCTCGTCGTGACCGCCGTGAACGATCCAATGCTACCCGTGCGTCTCGACGTGCCGATCGCGTTCAAGCCGGACGCCCAAACCATATTGACGGCCGTTCGCCAGCAATTCGCCGACCGGCCCGTCAAGGCGCGGGGGCGGGCGCAGTCGCGGAGTCCCTGAGCGGATAGCGCGGCAGCCGCACGCAGAAATGGCAGCCTGACGGGCCGGGACTCTCCGCGTGGATGCTTCCGCCTTGGGCTTCGACGGCCCGGCGCGCGATCGCCAGACCGAGGCCGGTTCCCGTCTTCTCGGTCCGCCCGCGCTTGAACGGTTCGAAGATGGTCTGTAGCTCCTCCGGCGACAGCCCTTTGCAGGTGTCGCGGAAGTCCACGACGACTTCGTCTCCGGCCTCGGTGACGGAGATCTCCACCTCGCCCTGGTCGGTGTACTTGACGGCGTTGTCGGCCAGGTTCTGAAGCACCGAGCGCGTCAGGTCGACGTCCACCGACAGGGCCACATCGGGATCGTAAGCCGTCCGGAACCGTAGGCCCTTCTGTTCCGCTGCGCCGCGGAGGGCCTCGATAGACTCCATCAGCTGGCCGACCGTCGTCGCCTTGGGCGCGCTCGTGATTTCGCCCGCCTCCAGCTTCTCGGTCAGCAACACACCATCGATGAGCTCGCTGAGCCGGCGAACGCCCCGTTCGAGGATCTCCAGAGCGTGCTCTTGCTCGGGGACGGCGTGCCGTCGCAACCGGGTGGCGGACAGCGAGACTGCGGCGAGGGGATGGCGGAGCTCATGGGTGAGAAAGCCAACATTCGCCGCCTGGGCGCGGCGCGACTCGAAGTCCCTGGCCTCCACGTATGCCTGAACTGCCACCGCAATGGCGGCCTCTAGAACGTCAGCCAAGACATCGGCGGACGGCAGCGAGGCATCCTCTTCACGGACAACTTCCTGGATTGTCCGCCGCAGGACCATGAACTCGTGCACCAGCTGGCTGATGTCGAATCCGATCCGGACCCGCGTGATGCCATGGTCTCGCGCGACCCTCGTCCAGGCTGATTCCGCGCGATCATCCAGCGGATCGACGCCGTTCCCGAGCAACTTCGTCAGCTCGAGCAGGTAGTGGGGCATCCCGTCCCGGAGAAGGGTCAGCTCGACGCCCGGCTGCTTGACCACGTCCTGCTGGATACGCTCGAGCCATCGCCGTTCGATCTCTTCTGAGCGCTGCTCGATGATCCGCCCGAGGCGCCCTCTGACCGATCCGGCGTCGTCGTTCATGTGCCTCCCTGTTTGACTGGGGGCGCCTCGGCGCCCCGTCAACGGAGAAACCATTACCGCGGGATCGGCCTTAGATGCCTGAGCCCTCGGAGCCAGTACTGGTGGCGCTCTCGATCACCGGCGGGGCCGGCGGTTCCGCCCTGGACGGTGACGCGATTTCGGCGTCCACGATGTCCTGCTTGGCTACCTCTTCCTCGAGCTCGAGCATCTCGCCCACCACCCGCATGAACGGCTCAGCGGCGATGCGGGGCATGCGGCGCAGATCGACGCCGTCCTTCACGGCGTTGCCGAAGGTGAGGAACGAGATCGGCGAGAAGTTGGCCGCGCGGATGGCGGCGTAGAGGCGCTCGGCGTACTGGATCGGGTCTGGTCGGCTCATGGTGGACCTCACTTCTTGGGTTTGCTGGTTGGTGGGAAAGCGAGATTGGCGGCTTGGGCCATCGCGCGCAGAAACGCTTCCTCCGCGCGCGGATCCTCGTCGAGGAGGCCGGGTCCGCCCGGGAGCTCGGGCGCGGGCGGAGGGTCATCGAGCGAGGACTGCCACTCCTTGTAGAGTTGCCGCACCTCGGTGGGGGTGATCCGCAGGGCGCTGACGATGTCCTGGAGCTCGCCGCCCAAGCTGAACATGTTGAAGGCCTCCGCGGCGATGTCGCCTGGCGTCTTGAGGCCGCGGATGCCGCGACGGGCGGCGGCGCGGATCACGTCGGCGGGGTCGTAGCGCCACACGCCGCCGGCATCCCGCTTCGGGCGGAGGTCGCCGCGCAGTCGCATGTGATGAACGGCGGTGACGCCTACGCCGAGCTGCCGAGCGACCTGCGAGCGGGTCAGCCCGCCAGGCGGTGGGTGTCTCGAATCCGACGGCTTCTCGATGGCCATGATCTCGCGACGACAGTCGCTCTGTCGCCGTAGAAGTCCAGAACAGCGACGAGCCCGGAGACGGGGGGAAGAGACGGGTAGCGGAGACGGGTTCGGGGCCGATTCAGGCGCGCGAACGCGAACCACGGCACCTTGGGCTCGTGAAAGCAACGGGTCCCGCGGGGCGGGGCCGCAACGCCGCGGCGGGGCGCCGCGGGAAGGACCCGATCCGATGATGAATCTCTCGCTCGCGCAGGTGAAGAAGTTCGGCTCCGAGATCCAGTCGCTCAAGAACAAGCACGAGAAGGCCCTGGAGAAGGCCGACCACGTGATCGAAACGGGCGTGGATGCCACGCTCGCGAGCGCTGCGGCGTTCGGGCTCGGCGTCTGGCAGACGCGCGCCGATCACCAGCGGCTGCTCGGCGTTCCGATCGACCTGGCGGTCGGTCTGGCCGCGCACGCGGCGGGGTTCATGGGGATGGGCGGGAAGGCGGCGCCGTACCTGCACTCCGTGGGGAACGGCGCGCTGGCCGCGCACTTCCACACGGTGGGGCGCGGCGTCGGCAAGGAGATGCGCGAGAAGGCGGGGCTGCCGCCGGTCGCGATCATGGGCGGAGAGGGTCCAGCGGAGGGGGGCTCGAACCTCTCCGACGACGCGCTGCTGGAGATGGCGAAGCGCCGCGGGTAGCCCGCGGGCGCG
>DASZVW010000593.1:0-3100 GCA_035546895.1 Polyangia bacterium | reverse complement strand
ACCAGCCGGACCACGTTCCCGCCGGCCACCGAGAGCAGGAGGCCGTGGGCGCGCGCGCGGGCCACGACGTCGCCGGCGTCCCCCTCGATCACCAGCCCCTGCAGGAGGCCCCGGCCGCGCGCGCCGCGCGTCCTCGGGCGCCGCCGCTCGGCCAGCCGCAGCAACGACGATCCCAGATGCGCGCCGACCTCGCGGCAGTGCTCGAGCAGGCCGAGCTCGTCGATCGCCTTCTGCACGTAGAGCGCGGCCGCGGTGGCGAACGGGTTGCCGCCGAACGTGGAGGCGTGCGTCCCCGGCTCGAACCCGCGCCCGACCTCCTCGTTGGCCAGCATGGCGCCGATCGGGATGCCGCCCGCCAGCCCCTTGGCCAGCGTCACCACGTCGGGGACCACCCGCTCCCCCTCGAACGCGTAGAACGTGCCCGTGCGCCCGCTGCCGGTCTGGATCTCGTCGAAGATGAGGACCGTCCCCGTCTCGGTGCAGATCCGCCGCAGCTCCTGGAGAAAGCCGGGCGGCGGCAGGTTGATCCCCCCCTCGGCCTGGATCGGCTCGACGATCACCGCGCAGCTCTTGTCGGTGATGCCGGCGCGCGCGGCGGCCACGTCGCCGAACGGCAGGAAGCGCACGGGCCCCACCAGCGGGCCGAACCCCTCGCGGTACTTGGCCTGCCCGGTGACGCTGAGCGAGCCGAAGGTCCGGCCGTGGAAGCTCTGCTCGAAGGCCACCAGCTCGACGCGCTCGGGCTGCTTGCGCGTCGTCACCTGGTAGCGGCGGGCCAGCTTGAGCGCCGCCTCGTTGGCCTCCGTCCCCGAGTTGCAGAAGAACGCCCGCCCCTTGAAGGCCCGGCGCGACAGCGCCTCGGCGAACTCCAGCTGCGCCTCGATGTAATAGAGGTTGGAGACGTGGATCAGGCGGCGCGCCTGGGCGGCGATGGCGTCCGCCAACCCCGGGTGGCCGTGCCCCAGCATCGACACCGCGACCCCGGCCGTCATGTCCAGGTAGCGGCGCCCCTCGACGTCGTAGAGCGCGCACCCTTCGCCGCGCGCCATGACCACCGGCGCCTGGCGGTTGTTGTTGAGGAGGAGCCGGCGCCCCCGCTCGACGAGCTCGTCTTGCTGCGACATCGCCAGACTCTACCCGCGGCGCGCCCGCGAGCAAGAGGAAGCGAGCAACGGCCCGCCCGAGGGGCGGGCGATCCCCCATCCGTGTCAAAAACCGGCGCTTGTGCCATGGTCATCCACGCTTACGTTGGGTCAACCATGAAGGCGCCGCCGATCATCGTGAAAACGGCCACCGCGGTGCCCGCCCACTCGGCGTCGCAGGAGGAGGTCAAGACGCGGCTGCGCGCGCTGCTGCCGCTGCCGGCCCGGAGGCTGGACGCCGCGATGGAGCTGTTCGACCACGCGGCCGTCGAGCGGCGTTACAGCGTCGAGCCGGTGGAGACGCTGGGGAACCCGCGCGGGCTCGGCGAGGTGCAGCGCCTCTACCGCGAGAACGCGGTGGCGCTGGGGACGCGGGTGGCGGCCGCGGCGCTGGCCGGGGCCGGCGTCGAGCCGCGCGACGTCGATCTGATCGTCACCACCTCCTGCACCGGGATCATGATCCCCTCGCTCGACGCCCACCTCTGCAACACGCTCGGCTTCCGCTCGGACGTGCGGCGGCTGCCGATCACCGCGCTCGGCTGCTCGGGCGGCGCGGCGGCGCTGGCGCGCGCGCACGACTTCCTGGTCGGTTTCCCGGAGGCCCGCGCGCTGGTGGTGGCCGTCGAGCTCCCCAGCCTGTCGATCCAGCGCGCCGACCTCTCGCTCGCCAACCTGGTGTCGACCGCCATCTTCGGCGACGGGGCGGCGGCGGCGCTGCTCGAGGGGGGCCTGCGGGGCGAGGCGCGCCCCGCGGGGAGCGGCGTGCGGGTGCTGGAGACGCTGGCCCACCTCTTCCCGCAGTCGACCTACGCGCTGGGCTTCGACCTCCTCGACGACGGGTTCCACTCGGTCCTCTCCAAGGACGTGCCCGGCCTCATCAAGAGCGAGATCGCGCGCCTGGTGCGGACGCGCCTCGACCGGCGCGAGGTGCCGCGCGACAAGCTCTCCTGCGTCGTGCTCCACCCGGGCGGGCGGAAGATCCTGGCTTTTCTCGAAGAGGAACTGCGGCTGCGGCGGGAGGACACGCAGCCGTCCTGGGAGGTGCTGCGCGACTTCGGCAACCAGTCGAGCGCCTCGGTGCTGTTCGTGCTGCACGAGTGGCTCACCAAGCGCCAGCCGGCGCCGGGCGCCCACGGCCTGCTGGCCGCGTTCGGGCCGGGGCTGTCGACCGAGATGATGCTCCTCGCCTGGACCTGAGCGTGGGATCGACGGCCTTCTTCCTGGTCCTCTGCGCCGCGGTCGGCGGCTGCCGGCTCGTCGAGCTGACCATCTCGCGCCGGCACCAGCGCGCGCTGGCCGAGAAGGGGGCGGCGCCGCTCCCCGAGCCGATCTTCCGGGCGATGGTGGCGGTCCACACCGGCGTCATCGCCGGCGCGGCGCTCGAGGTGCTGGCGCTCCACCGGCCGTACGTGGCGGCGCTGGGGCTCCCGGCGCTGGCGCTGGTGGTGCTGGCCAACCTCCTGCGCTTCTGGGTGATCGCCACGCTGGGCGTGCACTGGAACGTGCGGGTGGTGCGGTCGATGCCGCTCGGCGTGGTGACGTCGGGGCCGTACCGCTTCGTCCGCCACCCGAACTACCTGGCGGTCTTCGTCGAGCTGGCCGCGCTGCCGCTGGTCCACGGCGCCACCCTGACCGCGGCGGCGGGGACGTTGCTCCACGCGGTCATCCTGCGGCGGCGGGTGGCGCTCGAGGAGTCGGTGCTGATGGCCGACGAGGGCTACCGGCGCGCCTTCGCCGGCAAGCCGCGCTTCCTGCCATGGCCGACGCGGTAGACGTCGCCGTCGCCGGGGGTGGGCCGGCGGGCGCCACGCTGGCGCTGCTGCTCGGCCGGGCCGGCCTGCGCGTCGACCTCTTCGACGCCCGCCGATTCCCGCGCGACAAGCCGTGCGGCGAGGGGATCATGCCGGCGGGCGTGGCGGTGCTCGAGCGGCTCGGCCTGCGCGCCGCGGTGGGCGGGC